>DAOUCV010000099.1:0-25237 GCA_034432095.1 Dehalococcoidales bacterium | reverse complement strand
CCCTGGAGCTCGCCACCCAGTTAGACTTCCTCTTCGAGAATGGCAACTACGATGAGAAGCGGCTCCTTTGCGAGACCGTGCTCAAGCGGGTCTACGTGAAGGAAGGCAAGATAACCGGGGCTGAACTCAACGCGCCCTTTGCCCTAATTGCCCGGAATACCACTGGTTCGGGAACTGTTACGAATGGTGGGCCATTCTGGATTCGAACCAGAGACCCCAGTCTTATCAGGACTGTGCTCTAACCAACTGAGCTAATGGCCCAAGTAAATCAGGTCTTATTCTAAAGGAAAACCCACCAAAAATCAAGCCAATCTTATTTTTACTCATCCCCATCCTGTAGGGCACCGGAGAGGGATCGTCCCTCTTAAAAACTCATTCCCCCTCTCCTTTTCGAGGAGAGGGGGATAAAGCGGTTCCCAGAAAAATCTTTGATTTTTCTGAGTGCTTAAAGGGGGTGAGGTCAATAAAGAAAAACCTTAACAACTGAATAGCGAGAGGAAGAGTTAACATCGATTCAGTCAATCGATGATCGACCTAGGAGAAGGATTACACACCTTTATCTCCCTAGAAAGGAGGTGATCCAGCCGCAGCTTCCGCTACAGCTACCTTGTTACGACTTCGTCCCAATCGCCAGCCCCACCTTCGGCAACTGCCTCCCTTCACTTGCGAGAAGGGTTAGCCCATTGACTTCAGGTGTTGCCGACTTTCATGACGTGACGGGCGGTGTGTACAAGGCCCGAGAACGTATTCACCGCAGTATGCTGACCTGCGGTTACTAGCAACTCCGCCTTCATGCAGGCGAATTTCAGCCTGCAATCTGAACTGAGGATAGCTTTTAGGATTAGCTCCAGATCGCTCTATTGCCACCCTTTGTACTACCCATTGTAGCGTGTGTGTAGCCCAAGGCATAAGGGCCGTGCTGACTTGACGTCATCCCTACCTTCCTCCTCGTTGTGCAAGGCAGTCTCGCCAGAGAAGGCAACTGGCAATAAGGGTTGCGCTCGTTGCAGGACTTAACCGAACACCTCACGGCACGAGCTGACGACAGCCATGCAGCACCTGTAACGGCTCCTGGCTTAACAGGTCGCTCCTCTTTCGAGTCGCTACTTCCGTTATGTCAAGCCTTGGTAAGGTTCTTCGCTTTGCATCGAATTAAACCACACGCTCCGCTGCTTGTGCGGGCCCCCGTCAATTCCTTTGAGTTTTAACCTTGCGGTCGTACTCCCCAGACGGGACACTTAACGTGTTAACTTTGGCACAGAGAGGGTCGATACTCCCTATGCCTAGTGTCCATCGTTTACAGTGTGGACTACCAGGGTATCTAATCCTGTTTGCTCCCCACACCTTCGGGTATGAACGTCAGAAATAACCCAGGAGGCCGCCTTCGCCACTGGTATTCCTCCCGATATCTACGCATTTCACCACTACACCGGGAATTCTACCTCCCCCTGTTATCCTCTAGTTTAACAGTATCGAATGGTCCCTCTCAGTTGAGCTGAGAGATTTTACATTCGACTTGAAAAACCGTCTGCACCCGCTTTACGCCCAGTAAATCCGGGTAACGCTCGCCACCTACGTATTACCGCGGCTGCTGGCACGTAGTTAGCCGTGGCTTATTCCTCGGGTACTGTCATTATTCCTCCCCGAGAAAAGGGGTTTACAACCCGAAGGCCTTCATCCCCCACGCGGCGTCGCTGTGTCAGGCTTTCGCCCATTGCACAATATTCCTTGCTGCTGCCTCCCGTAGGAGTCTGGGCCGTGTCTCAGTCCCAGTGTGACTGGCCGTCCTCTCAGACCAGTTACCGATCATCGCCTTGGTAGGCCATTACCCTACCAACTAGCTAATCGGACGCAAGCCCCTCCTTAAGCGCCCGAAGGCTTTAGTCCTTCCACTTTTGTAGAAGGACCACATACGGTATTAGCTCCGATTTCTCAGAGTTATTCCCTACTTAAGGGCAGGTTACTTACGCGTTACTCACCCATTCGCCACTATCCTTCTCTTGCGAGAAGGACCGTTCGACATGCATGCATAAGGCACGCCGCCAGCGTTTACCCTGAGCCAGGATCAAACTCTCCAAAAAATATTGAAGTTGCTTTTGAACCTTCCTCTCGCTATTCAGTTGTTAAGGTGCTTAATACTGAATATTAAGATAGCATATTCTTGGTAAGAATGTCAATAGCACAGGCTTGACTTTTTAGCGCTTTGGCTTCTATAATACTAAGTTATCTCATAATACTCGGCAGTAGAAATTGTAAAAAGTGCCCGAGTAGCGCAATGGTAGCGCAACCGACTTGTAATCGGTAGGTTAGCGGGTTCGACTCCCCTCTCGGGCTGGGGCTTGTGGCTATCAGTGGGTAGCCGTGGAGGGGTGCCGGAGTGGTTAATCGGAGCAGTCTGTAAAATTGCCGCCCTGACGGGCTTCGCAGGTTCGAATCCTGCCCCTTCCACCACTGAGCATCAAGGCCGGACTAGACATTCACTTTAAAGAATCTGTATAATAAGATGAGTTGCCCACATAGCTCAGCTGGTAGAGCACATTCTTGGTAAGAATGGGGTCACCAGTTCGAATCTGGTTGTGGGCTCAGAATAGAGGGAGGAGAAAAATGGCTAAACAGAAATTTCAGCGCACCAAGCCGCATTGTAATGTGGGCACCATCGGTCATGTTGACCATGGGAAAACAACATTAACCTCAGCAATAACGCTGGTGTTATCAAAGGTAGGCCCCACCGCATACCGCTCCTTTGATAGTATTGATAATGCTCCTGAGGAAAAAGCTCGGGGGCTAACGATAAACATTGCTCATGTGGAGTACGAGACGGAGAAACGGCACTATGCTCACATTGACTGTCCGGGACACGCTGACTACATCAAGAATATGATAACCGGAGCTGCCCAGATGGACGGAGCCATACTGGTGGTTGCGGCTGATGATGGTGTGATGCCTCAGACCAGAGAGCACCTGCTGCTGGCACGTCAGGTAGAGGTTCCCTATGTTGTTGTCGCTCTTAACAAAGTAGACCTCGTAGAAGACGAGGAGCTTCTAGAACTGGTGGAAATGGAGGTAAGGGAGCTATTGACGAAGTATAAGTTCCCCGGCAATGAGGTCCCGGTGGTGCGGGTGAGTGGTCTCAAGGCTGGAGAATGTGGTTGTGCCAAGAGGGATTGTCAATGGTGTGGTGGCATCTGGAAACTGATGGATGCTATAGATAGCTACATTCCTACCCCGGTGCGGGCTAAAGACCAGCCATTCTTGATGCCGGTGGAGGATGTTTTTAGTATCAAAGGCAGGGGTACCGTGCCCACAGGGAGAGTTGAGAGGGGTGTAATTAGACCGGGAGACGAGGTCGAGATTGTTGGTCTGCATCATGAGCCCCGCCGGACGGTGGCGACCAGCCTGGAAATGTTCCATAAAACTCTGGATGAAGCTGAGCCAGGAGACGCGGTGGGCATTCTGCTCAGAGGAATAGACCGCGATGAGATAGAGCGCGGCCAGGTATTAGCCGCACCCGGTTCTATCAAACCGCATACCGTTGCCGAAGCTGAAGTATATGTCCTCAGTAAGGAAGAGGGGGGAAGGCATACTCCCTTTTTCAATGGATATAAACCCCAGTTTTATATTCGGACTACTGATGTGACCGGGTCTATTGAGCTGCCCGAAGGCGTAGAGATGGCTATGCCCGGAGATAATATAACCATGAAGATAAAGCTTATTTATCCGGTAGCTCTGGAGAAAGGGTTACGCTTTGCTATCCGGGAGGGCGGTAAAACGGTAGGCGCCGGGACTTTTACCCGCATTATTGAGTAGAGATGGCTAAAACCGAGGCTAGAACAATTATTCATCTCGCCTGCACGGAGTGCAAGGAGAGGACATATACTACTACTAAGAACAGAAAGAATGACTCTCAGCGGTTAGAGCTTAGAAAGTATTGTCCTCGTTGTCGCAGTTATAAGCTTCACAGGGAGATAAGATAAAATAAACTTCGGGAAAACGGCGTCTCCGGGGATTGGAGTGGTGGATGGTGAGCAGGCTGGTTTTACAGACCTCCCCGGAAAATTCCTTTCAGTAGTTATAAAACAGTGTTGTCCGATGGAAAAACCGTGGGAAGCTTCTTATGAAATATGGTAGTGCTACTAGACAAACGGGGCCGAGATTTAGATTCGTCAGCGAAACTATTGCCGAGTTAAAGAAGGTCGTCTGGCTTACCCGACGGGAGGCAGGCTATTTGACACTTCTGGTGATAATCGTTACCGCCATTGTAGGCCTAGTCCTGGGCATCATTGATTATGGTTTTAGCAGACTCGTTAATGACCTGTTAAGACTGGGCGGGTAGAAACTTAAGTTAAGAGTGAATATAAAGTATGGTACTAAAGGCTTTTTTGAGCCTCTTTGATGAGCGGGGGCAGCCGTGGGCGAGAACGAGAAAAAATGGTTTGCGATTCATACCTACTCCGGGCACGAAGACCGGGTCAAAAAGAATTTAGAGCAGCGCATTAAGCTTATGGGTTCTGAGGATGAGATCTCCCAGGTGGTTGTGCCTACCGAGGAGGAAGTCGAGGTTAGAGGTGGGCAGAGGCGCACCTTAGCCAGAAAGATATTGCCCGGTTACGTTCTGGTTCAGATGCGGATGAACGACCGGAGCTTAAATATCGTGCTTAATACTCCCGGTGTTACCGGTTTTGTCGGTAGCGGGAATACGCCTGTGCCATTACGAGAGGAGGAAGTCAACCAGATTTTGAAACAGATGCAGGCTGAAGCACCAAGAGTGAAGGTTGGCTTGAGGCAAGGACAGAGTGTGCGAGTGGTTGACGGTCCCTTCACTGATTTTGTGGGAGTAGTAGACGAAATAAGCGCCGACAAGGGTAAAGTTAAGGTGCTTCTGTCCCTTTTCGGGCGTGAGACTCCTGTAGAACTTGACTTCTTACAGGTGGAGAAACTTTAAATTTATTTTATTTTCTAGGCGAGGAAAGAAAAGTGGCGAAAAAAGTCAAAGCCGTTATCAAGCTGCAGATTCCAGCGGGAAAGGCTAACCCGGCACCCCCGGTAGGGTCGGCTCTGGGGCAGCATGGGGTTAACATTATGGCCTTTTGCAAAGAGTATAATGAGCGTACTGCTGCCCAGGCCGGGTCTATTATCCCCGCCGAAATAACTATCTATGAAGATAGGTCATTCACCTTTATTACCAAAATGCCGCCGACTGCGGAGTTGCTGAAGAAGGCATTAGGTGTGGAAAAGGGAGCCAGTGATTCTGGCCGTGAAAAAATAGGCAAGCTGTCCCGGGATAAACTCCGCGAAATAGCCCAACTTAAGGCGAAGGACCTTAATGCCACCAGTATTGAGGGGGCAGAGCGAATTATCGAGGGTACAGCCCGGAGTATGGGAATTGAGATAGACTAGGGGTAACCAGGGTAAAAGAAAATGGCAAGACGCGGCAAAAAATATCAAGAGGCGGTTAAACTGCTGGACAGGACAAAGGCCTATTCTCCACAAGATGCCATCGAACTGGCTAAGAAAATGGCTCATGCTAGATTTGACGAGACTGTTGAGCTCCACCTTAGGATGGGCCTTGACCCCCGGAATGCCGACCAGCAGTTGCGTGGCGTTACCCTCCTGCCGCACGGGTTGGGAAAGGAGGTACGAGTCCTGGTTTTCACCCAGGGAGAAGGCGTAAAGACCGCAGAAACAGCCGGGGCTGATTTTGTTGGCGGTGACGAGTTAATCCAGAAAATTGAGGGCGGTTGGCTGGATTTTGATATAGCTATTGCCACTCCCGATATGATGGGCAAAGTAGGTAAACTGGGGAAAATCCTTGGCCGGAAGGGATTGATGCCTAATCCTAAATCCGGAACTGTTGTCGCTGTCAGTGACCTGGCCAGAGCCATACAGGATGCCCGCAAAGGGCGGCTGGAGTTTAGAATGGACCGGACGGCTATCATTCACGTGCCTTTAGGTAAGGTTAGCTTTAGTACTGAGAAGTTGCTGGATAACCTGACGGCGGTGGTAGAGGCAGTAGTAAAGGCTAAACCCAGCGGGGCTAAGGGACAGTATATTAAGACTGCCTTTTTATCCACCACCATCGGAGCTGGTATAAAACTCGACCTTAAGCCAATCCTCACTTTAAGTTCCGGTTAATACTTTAAAAATGGTAAATTAAGGGAGACGTTTTATGGAAGATGTTGCCATTATCGGAGTGGGGCAGAGTAATTTCTCTCGCAAGTGCGGAGTATCTATCCGAGAGCTATGCTTTGATGCATTTAAGGAGGCGATGGAGGGCCTTGATATCACTAACCAGGACATAGACGCCTCCATTACCTGTTCGGCACCAGAATATGATAAACAGCGCACTCCCTCAGGCCTAATATCAGAGTATCTGGGGCTAACCCCAAGGCCAGCCTTTTATGTTGAGAGTGTGTGTTCCTCAAGTACTACCGGACTAAGAGTAGCCTGGGCGATGATAAAGTCTGGCTTGCATAAGATAGTCGCCGTTATTGGCTTTCAAAAAATGTCCGAGTTGACCTCCCGTGAAGCGGCTGAGAGAATGGGTAGAGGAGCTGATATATTATGGGAATCGCCCTTCGGCATCACCATGCCTGCCGGCTATGCCATGTTCGCTCGGGCTCATATGGCTAAGTATGGAACTACCGAGGAGCAACTGGCTAAGGTAAGGGTTAAAAACGCCAGCTACGGCGCTAAAAATCCTAAGGCTACCTACCGCAAAGAACTGACTCTGGAAGAGGTGCTAAGCTCAGAAATTGTGACCAGCCCGTTGAAGCGGTTTGACTGTTGCGCCAATGCAGACGGTTCTTCTTGTATCATAGTAGCGAGGGGAGATATCGCCCGAAGAGTAGCCAAAATTCCAATCTGGATTGCGGGTATGGGTGCCGCTACGGATACGATGACCATGTCAGGGAGAAAATCACTTACCGGTCTAGCCTGTGCTCAGGATGCCGCCAGACAAGCCTACGAGATGGCAGGAGTGGGACCACAGGATATTGATGTCGCTGAAGTCCATGATTGTTTTACCATATCTGAGATTCTGGCTTATGAAGACCTGGGTTTTGCCAAACCCGGGGAGGGAGCCAGACTCATCGAGGAGAAACAGACATACCACGATGGCAGGATACCCGTCAATGTTGATGGTGGGCTACTATCTAAAGGTCATCCTATCGGGGCTACCGGTGGTTCACAGGTTAGAACTATCGTCCGACAGCTCAGGGGAGAAGCTGAAGAAGCCCAGGTGAAGAACGCTGAGATAGGTCTGGTTCATAACATCGGTGGGGTTGGGCAATACGGTAACGTCATTATTCTGAGGAGATAAATAGATGGGTTTCGAGAATTTTGGCAGAGTCAGTTTCACCACTGAAGCAAAAACCGCCGATTTTGTAAACTATCTGGAACAGGGCAAGGTCATGACCACCCGGTGTAAGAAATGTCGGACAAGCTACTTCCCCCCAAGGATGGATTGCCCGAAGTGCTTGAGTAGTGATGTAGAGTGGTTTGAAATAAAAAATAATGGTAAACTAATTACTTATACAGTAGTTCAGTACGGACCGTCCGGGTTTGAGGATGACGCCCCTTATACCCTGGCAATAGGCGAATTTGGAGATGGGTTGAGAATCTTTGGCCGTCTAAATAAGGATATTAAGGAGGGTGATATTAAACCGGGGATGGAACTGAGGGTAGTTCCGGTGAAGTTACCCGATAATAGGATTGCTTACGAATTCCAACAAGCGTGACTAAAGACTTTTCCGTAGGGCTTAGTACTATCCTGAGACAGTAGGTGCCGATCAAGGCTTAAAATGCGCCTGCCAAGGAAAAAAGCCAGGTCAAGGAGTCCTTGTGCTATCGGCACAGGGACTCCTTTTTAAGAAGCTCTAATAGCTTAAGTCAGGAGATTGAGGAAAATGTCCAGAGAGAAGAAGGCACAAATTATTGATATGCTACAAGACACCTTTTCCAGATGTAAAATTGCTATTTTAACTGACTACCGGGGACTGACTACCTCAGAAATGACAGTCCTACGTCGTAGATTGCGGGAATCAGGTAGTGAGTATAAGGTAGTAAAGAACACTCTGGCCCGGTTTGCCGCCACCAGAGCGGGTAAGGACGGTCTGGTTAGCCTCATTGAAGGCCCGACAGCGATTGCTTTTGGCTACGATGATATCACTGAGCCAGCGAAGGTCCTGACCAGCTACATTCGTGACTCAAAATCCCGCCTGGGCATTAAGGGAGGCTTTCTGGGTGATAGGTTACTGACTTTCGAGGATATCGTGACCCTTGCTACATTGCCGTCAAAGGAAGTATTATTAGCCAGAGCTCTGGCTCAGATGAAAAGCCCCATCTCAGCTTTAGTCAGTTGTCTTACCAGCCCCATAAAGGGGATAATAGGCGTATTACAGGCTAAAATTCAACAACTGGAAGGAGAAGGAAATGGTGGAAAATAATAAGGAAGAGGCTATCAAGTCAGCGGGTGAAGGAGGAGGAAATACCGAACTGCAGACCGTAGCCAAGAAACAGCCCAAGGCTGAACCGACTGCCGAAAAAACTAAGACCGCTACCGATAAGCCAAAAACGGAAAAAGCACAAAAAGCGACAGCTGTTGATACTATAGTAGATGCGATAAAAAAGATGACCGTTCTGGAGTTGGCCGAATTGGTAAAGGCTTTGGAGACTGAGTTTGGAGTTACGGCGGCGGCTCCGGTGGCCGTAGCTACCGCCGTCACTGCGGAGAAGGCACCGCCGGCTGCGGCCGCAGAAGAAGAGAAGACACAGTTCAACGTGATTCTCAAGGCGGTAGGCGCCAATAAAATTAGCGTCATTAGGGCTGTTCGGGAACTTACCTCCCTTGGGCTGAAGGAGTCCAAGGACCTGGTGGAGAGTGCACCCAAGGTAGTAAAGGAAGCAGTCAGTAAGGAAGAGGCAGCAGCGGCGAAACAGAAGCTGGAAGAGGCCGGGGCTACTGTTGAAATCGCCTAGTTGAAAAATAGGGCTGGGAAGCGTATAGTTATAATTAAATAACTCTTTAATCTGTAGGTGCGGGAAAATGACCCGGGGCGGGCTGATTATCTTAATGGGCATGGGAGGTTTGTTTATCCTCCTCGGTCTGGTTGTCATTTTCTTGGGCAAGAAAGAAGAAAAAAAATACTATGACTCCCTTACCGCTCGCCCTGATGCCAGGGAGTTCCTGGAGCATTGGCCACGGCGTCCCCAATTTGGGTCTCTGACGGCAGGCGGCTGGATTGCTATTGCGGTTGGTGCACTGATGGCAGCTATGGGGAGCGCCTTCTGGTTATGGAGGTAGGGTTTTGCAAATACTCTCAAAAGGAGCTACATTATGCCCATCGATTACAAAAAAGAAGGCAGAATAGCTACATTTACGATTAACCGCCCCAGAGCTTTTAATGCCATAGATGTGGAAAGCTGGCAACAACTAAATGAGGCAATGATAGATTTCCGTGATGACCCTGAACTCTGGGTTGGCATTGTTACCGGGGCTGGTGACAAGGCCTTCTGTGCTGGCGCTGATATAAAAGACACTTTACCCTATATGAAAGAGCATAGTCACTGGATGTGGCCAATGGCTCCGAAGTACGGACTTGATTTATGGAAACCTCTCATTGCCGCTATCAATGGCGTAGCGCTGGGTGGCGGATTGGAAATAGCTCTGGCTTGTGATATAAGGATAGCCTCAGAGAATGCCCGTCTGGGAACCCCTGAGGTAAATTTAGGTCTAATGCCGGGCTGGGGAGGCACCCAGAGGCTACCCCGGGTTATCCCCTGGGCGAAAGCCGCCGAGATACTGTTCATGGGGAAACCTATAGATGCCCAAGAAGCCTATCGCATTGGCCTCGTCAACAAAATTGTCCCGCAGGACAAGCTTATGTCTACAGCCAAGGAGTGGGCTCAGGCTCTTTGCCAAGTTGGCCCCCTGGGAGTCAGGGCAGCAAAACAAGCCATGCTCAGGGGTTATAGCCTGCCCCTGGAAGAGGGCTTGCGGCTGGAAGGTTCCTTTTTCCAACACCTTTTAAATACCGAGGACCATAAGGAAGGAGTCTCTGCATATATCGAAAAAAGGAAGCCAAATTTTAAGGCGAAATAACTTAAACTAAAAGTAAGGAAAGGAGCTAGTATGGAAATAAAGAAAGTTGGCATATTAGGATTTACCGGAGCAATGGGTCGTGGTATTGCCCAGATATGTGCTCAGGCAGGCTATCAGGTAATAGCCTCCTCAAGAAGTGAGGAACGTATGGCAAAAGGGATAGCCTCAATAGATGCGGCGCTAGCTAGGGGCGTGGAACGGGGCAGGCTTACTAAGGAGGATAAGGAAGCGGCGATGAGCCGGATTAAGGGCACCACCAGTATCAAGGACTTCCATGACTGCGACCTGGCAATAGAAGTAGCTGTTGAGGACTTAGAGGTAAAGAAGAAAGCCTTCGCTGAGCTGGATGCAGTATGCCCCAAACATGCCATCCTCGCCAGCAATACTTCAGTCCTACCCGTCGTCGAGATGGCAATAGTGACCAAAAGACCGGACAAGGTAGTGGGCTTGCATTTCTTTAATCCAGCCTCGGCGATGAAACTGGTGGAGATTGTCCGCCCTATCACAGTCAGCGATGAGACTATTGAAATCAGTAAGGAATTTGCTAAGTCGGTGGGTAAGACTCCTGTGGTTGTCCCGGACACACCGGGCTTCATTGTCAACCGCCTGGCAGTACCCTTCATGCTCAATGCCATGCGTCTATTGGAGAGCGGGGTTGCCTCTAAAGAGGATATTGATACCGCGGTAACCCTTGGTCTGAATCATCCGATGGGACCGCTGACATTGGCTGACCTCATCGGCAATGATATTGTCCTCTCCATGGCTGACGGTATCTACCAGAACCTGCAGGATCATCAATACATTGCCCCACCACTATTGAGGAGAATGGTGGCTGCCGGCTGGTTGGGACAAAAGACGGGAAAGGGATTCTACGACTATAAAAAATAACTAACTAACACCAAGAAAGGAGCAGGATTTTATGAAAGAGGCTGTGATTGTCAGTGGTGCCAGAACGGCGATAGGTAATTTTGGTGGCTCGCTACAGGATGTCCCAGCAGCGAAGCTGGGGAGTATCGCTATCAAGGGAGCCCTCAAAAAAGCAGGCTTGAGACCTAAGGTAGACCCGGAGGTACTTGCCTATGCACCGGCATCACTTAAGGATGCCGGAATGATTGAGCTGGAGAAGAAGTATGCCGACTGGGATAGCTCTCTCAAAGAAGTCGTCATCGACGAAGTTATTATGGGGAATGTTCTTCAGGCGGGTCAGGGACAGAATGTCGCTCGACAGGCTGCTATCTATGCCGGTATCCCCAAAGAGGTAAACGCCTTCACGGTGAATAAAGTCTGCGCCTCCGGTATGAAGGCGGTAGCCCTGGCAGCTCAGGCGATAAAAGCCGGTGATGCTGAGGTCATCGTTGCCGGTGGTACGGAAAACATGAGTGCTGTCCCCTACTACCTCCCCAAAGCCAGATGGGGAGCCAGAATGTTTAATGCCGAGATGGTGGACGGCATGGTCTACGATGGACTCTGGGAGATATTTTATAACTACCATATGGGGATAACCTCAGAGAATATCGCCGAGAAGTATGGCATCACCCGGGAAGAGCAGGACAGGTTCGCTCTGGAGAGCAACAACAGAGCCCTAGCGGCGACAAAGGCGGGCATATTCAAGCAGGAGATAGTCCCCGTTGAAATCACAGTGAAGAGAGAGAAAAGGCTATTTGATACTGATGAGCACCCGCGAGAAACATCGATGGAGCTTCTTGCCAAGTTAGCCCCCGCTTTCAAACCAACGGGCACTATTACCGCGGGTAATGCCTCAGCCATAACCGATGCGGCTGCCGCTCTGGTGGTAATGTCCGCTGACAAGGCAAAGGAGCTTGGACTCAAGCCAATGGCAACCATCCGCTCTTATGCGGCCGGCGGAGTTGACCCAGCCTATATGGGTCTGGGAGTTGTCCCAGCGACCAAGAAAGCGCTGAAGCTGGCCGGGCTCAGCTTGAAAGACATTGACTACATTGAGTTGAATGAAGCCTTTGCTTCCCAATCACTGGGGGTCATCAGAGAACTGAACTTGGATATGAGCAAGACCAATCTTCACGGTGGCGGCATATCACTGGGCCACCCCATCGGCTGCACCGGTGCCAGAATCATCGTTACCCTCATCCATGAGATGGCGCGCCGGAATCTCCAGTTCGGTCTGGCGACCCTGTGCATTGGTGGTGGGCAGGGAATGGCTATCATAGTTGAGAGAAAATAATACAATTCTCCCTCCTGTTCAAATAAAAGGGGGGCACTTCCTTAGCAACTGGTTAATTTACGCCCCCCTTCCACTTTTTTATGGATATCCTTTCTGTTATAATCGTCTGGACTGTCCTTAGTCTGTCATTTCACCCTGGGAGAGAATGCCTATGGCAAATATTGAAGCTATCGGGCACGAACTTGCTGAGACGCTTAAGAAATATAGCGCCGATTATATAGAGGTTCACCTTGAGGAAAGCCAGACCACCCACATCACCTACCGGGGAAGGAAACTTGAATCGGTTAGCCAGAGTACCGCTGTTGGAGGGAACGTGCGAGCCCTGGTCAGGGGCGGGTGGGGCTTTGTCAGCTTTAACAGTTTCAACGAACTACCAAGCCGGGTAGAATCGGCAGTAAAGCAAGCCAGATTTGTCGGCAAGGAAGAAAGCAAGCTGGCTGAAGTAGAACCGGTGGTTGACACCGTGCTTATCAAGATGGATAAAAGCCCCTTGACCATACCCCTGGCTGAGAAAAAGCAACTACTGGATGAGTATAATGACATTATCTGGAGCACCCCGGGGATACAGACATCAATGATTAACTATGGTGATGGGCGTAAGAAAACCATATTTTTAAATTCGTCGGGCAGTTTCATTGAGCAGGAAAGGGCAGATGTTACGCTGAGTTTGAGGGCGGTGGCGGCAAAAGATAACGAGGTGCAGCAGGCGAATTTAAGCCTGGGTAGCCTCGGCGATTTTACGCAAATTCAGGGTCTCAATCCAAAGGTAGAGCAGATGGCAAAGCTCGCTGTAGAGATGCTATCGGCTCCACAGATAAAAGGGGGAGAATATACCGTGGTGTTAGACCCGGTTCTGGCCGGGGTTTTCGTGCATGAAGCCTTTGGGCACCTATCCGAAGCTGACTTCGTTTACGAAAATGAGCCGTTGCGCCAGCTCATGACCCTGGGTAAAGAATTTGGTAGCCGCGGATTGAATATCGTTGATTCCGCAGTATTACCCGGTCTCCGCGGCAGCTATAAATACGATGATGAAGGAGTGCCCGCCACCAAAACCTACCTTATTAAAGAGGGGAAACTGGTCGGCAGGCTCCACTCCAGAGAAACCGCGGCTAAAATGAACGAGAAGCCTACGGGTAATGCCAGAGCGTTCAACTATCGTTACCCACCCATTGTGCGCATGACCAACACCTATATTGAGCCGGGATCAGCCTCTTTTGACGATATCATAAGCGACATTAAGGAAGGAATATACGCCAAGAACTGGTATGGGGGCACTACCAGCATGGAGATGTTCACCTTCTCCGCTAGTGAAGCGTATATGATTCGTAATGGCAAGGTCGCCGAGACACTGCGACCGGTAGTTCTTACCGGTAACGTGTTCGACACCCTCAAAAACATAGACGCCATTGGTAATGACCTGGAGATGAACCAGGGGGGTGGCTGTGGCAAGGGAGGACAGGCACCTCTGCCTGTTTCCAACGGCAGCCCCCATATCAGGATTCGTCATTGTTTAATCGGAGGCAGGTAAGTGGAGCGTATTCTGGCTCAAGCTAAAGAGGTAGCCGAGGAGGCGGAAGTCTTCGTTGTCTCCTCAGAGGAAACGCCTGTCCAATTCGAAGCTAACCGCCTGAAGCACATCCAAAGCAAGCAGAGCACCACTGTAGCCCTGCGGATTATCAGACAGGGCAGGATTGGCTATGCCACGGCGACGGAATTAGAAGATAGCCAGGACTTGCTCAGTGCAGCCGTGGAAACAGCCCAGTTCGGCATGAAAGCCGGGTTTGAATTCCCTCCCCTATCCTCCTACCCCGGGGTTGAAACCTTCGACTCCTCCATAGAATCGGTATCCATAGAAGAAATGGTCCAACTCGGAGAAGAACTGATAACCAAAATAAGAGACCATACCCCCGACCTGCTATGTGAGGCAAGTGTGAGTAAGGGAGTAACATCAGTCCGCCTCATCAATTCTCGTGGTGGGCAGGCAGGTTACAGACAGAGCGTTTTTAGTCTGGGCATCGAGGGTCAACTGACTCAGGGCACAGATATGCTGTTTGTCGGCGAAAGTCAAAGCTCGTGCCACCCTATACTGGAGACTGACGGGATAGCTGAGGTAGTACTCCGGCAGCTTGAGCTGGCTAAAGACCAGGCTAAAGCACCAACCGGGTCATTACCGGTGATTTTTACCCCTCACGGGGTAGCCAGTGCCCTAGTCTTTCCCCTGATGGCTGGTTTCAACGGCAAGATGGTCCTGGAGGGAGCCTCACCAATAGGCAGTAAACTCGGACAGAAGGTTTTTGATGAAAAGCTATCGCTCTGGGATGATTCGACTTTAGCTTACCGTCCGACGAGTTGTCCCTGTGATGATGAAGGCATGCCCGCTCAGCGCACTCCTCTTATTGAAAGGGGGGTAGTAAGCAACTTTCTCTATGACCTGCAGACCGCCGCCCTAGCCAAGACCAGGAGCACCGGCAGCGGGCGTAGAAGTCGTGGCGGACTGCCTGCCCCCTCCCCCAGTGCCTTTATTATTACCCCCGGCAACACCACCTTTGACGAGATGGTAGCTGACATCAAGGAAGGACTGGTAGTTGAGTGGCTTATGGGGGCGACGCAGGGTAATATCGAGGGTGGAGCTTTCAGCGGCAATGTCCTTTTAGGTTACAAGGTGGAAAGTGGTAGAATAGTAGGTAGGGTTAAAGATACCATGGTCTCCGGGAATATTTACCAGCTTTTGAAACAAATTGTAGCCATCGGTAACGATGCCAGATGGGCAGGCGGCTTTCTCAACACACCCTCTCTCTACCTCCCGAGTGTACCGGTAGCCGCTAAGTAGCTTTATAATGGGAGTTCAAGAGGGGCTTCGCCCCTGAATATCTATAGGGTGTCAAAGAGGGACGGAGTCCCTCTTAAAAACAAATTCCCCTTCCCCTTGATAAGGGGAAGGGGATAAAGGGGATAGGGTTACATATATGAATAGTCTAGTCAAGATTTATGCCCGACCAAAGCTTAACTCCCCCAATATGCTGGCTGCCTGGCCAGGCATTGGCAATGTTTCTCTTTTGGTGGCCAACTATCTGGGGAGAAAACTAGACTTCAAGCCACTGGGAGAGATTGAAGCCTCTTACTTCTTTGACCCCATCGGGGTAGCGGTTAGAGACAATGTAGTTGAAGCACCGCAGTTTCCCCGGAGCCGATTCTACTACTGGAAAAACAAAGGCAAGCGGAATGATATAATACTGTTCATCGGTGAGGACCAACCAGCTTCCAAGGGATACGAGCTGGCTAACTATGTCCTAGATGTGGGGCTGAGATTTCAGGTCAGAAGAATATATACCTGTGCGGCTGCTATCACTCGCATCCACCACAGTGAGCAGCCCAAGGTCTGGGGAGTAGCCACCACCCGACAATTGACTGAAGAGCTGAAAGAGTATGGTTTGATACAAAGGGGCAACCTGCAAATTGCCGGGTTGAACGGGATACTGCTGGGCGTAGCCAAAGAGAGCGGCGTTGAGGGTATCTGCCTGCTGGGTGAAGTGCCCGTCTATGCCACTCGAATACAGAACCCGATGGCTGCCCTGGCGATACTTGAGGTTCTACCCAAAATGTTAGATATTGAAATTGATACATCCGAGCTGGCACAATTAGCTGATGAAACAAAAGAGAGGATGAAGCAGATAGCTGCCGAGGCTATGGGAGAATATATCGACCTCTTTACCGAGCCTATCTGGGAACAGGGGGAGGAAGAAGAGGAAGAGGAGGAATAGAGAGCTACGGAGCCGAAGATGCCATCGTCCATTGAGAAGATTATTGTTGAGTTAGGTAACACTGACAAACCTCTACTCAATTCAAAGCTAACTGAGCTATCGAACCTAAGCTCAGCCGAGGTAGAGTTACTGGAACGCTCATGGACAGCCATTGACCCCAAACGGCGGCGACAGATTGTGCAACGGCTGGTGGAGCTAGCTGAAGATAACCTTGAGCTCAATTTTGACAGCATTTTCAAGTACTGTTTAAGAGACCAAGACGATGAGGTACGGAGTAAGGCCATTGAGGGCTTATGGGAAAACGAAGATGCTTCCCTGATTGACCCTCTAATTAATTTACTGAAGAGTGATAGCTCGGAGAAAGTCCGGGCAGCAGCCGCCATGGGACTGGGCAAATTCGCCATCTTGGCTGAGCATAAAAAGCTACGTCCCTGCCACACGTCCAAGATACAGGAGGCTTTGCTGGGAGCTATCGCTGATAAGAACCAGTCTGTAGAAGTCAGTCGTCGTGCTCTAGAGGCAATCGCTCCGATGAGCCTCCCCCAGGTGAAGGCAGCCATCATGGAAGCCTATCAAAGCCACAATTCCAGACTTAGAATCAGCTCTATCTATGCCATGGGTAAGAGTTGTGACCCCGGCTGGCTGCCAATACTGCTAAAGGAGCTGAGCAGTGCTGATGCCGAGGTGCGCTATGAAGCCGCCGGAGCCTGTGGGGAGCTTGAAGAAGAAGCCGCTGTACCCTCTCTTATAAAACTGGTCAATGACCCTGATGTTGATGTCCAGATGGCGGCTATTCAGGCGCTGGGTAAGATAGGTAGTAGTCAGGCTAAAGAGTGCCTGCAACAATGCCTTGATAACGCAAGTGAAGCTGTCCGTCAGGTAGCCGAGCAGGTCCTTAACGAACTGGAATCACAGAAAGACCTTCTATCTTTCTGACTTTGAAGGGATTGTCAAAAGTTTATGTTTATCGGTAGCAAGACCATACTCCGTGAAAAAAACCCGGCCGATGCCTGGGATGACTATGCCTGGGAAACAGACCCCGAGCTAGCCGCGCTTGATGCTTCCCAGGCATTATCCATTTCTTATTCCCGGTATCTATCAGACTATACCTACGAACTGCACCACCCCACTGCCACCAGCCACCGATTCGCTATTGACACACTGGATGGCAAGCACATTGGCAACTGCGGCTACTATAACCTTGATAAGACCAGGGGTGAAACCGAAGTGGGCATCATGATTGGCAATCGTGACTACTGGAATAAAGGCTATGGTACTGATGCCGTAACCACCCTGGTCAATTATATTTTCCGCCAGATGAACCTCAACCGAATCTACCTGAAGACTTTAGATTGGAATAGCCGGGCTCAGCGGTCCTTCCAGAAATGTGGTTTCACCCCATACGGGCGACTCACCAAAGACGGGCATAACTTTGTACTTATGGAAATATACCGTAGCCAGTGGCAGAAACAACAAAATAAGGCTATAAAACTCAGGGAGCAAATCCCTTGACTAAATAATCCCCTTCTGACGCCGGTAATAGTCCAGGGCATTTCTGAGGGCACGGGCTCCCCGCTCAATTGAAGGAAATGCGGGGACGCCTCTTTTCTGGAATTTTTGAGTAGTCTCGGCGGCACTCTGCATCTCTTCAGGGGTAGAAAAAGATACAATAGCCATCACCGGTTTTGATGATTTCTCTCTAATATCGCCCAAGGTATCAATCTCACTCTCGAGTGTTTTCATGCTACCCCAGCGAGTACCAGTCAACAGCACCAGGTTATCTACATTGGCATCCCGCTCAAGAACTTCCATGACGCGTTTTATTTGACCGAGATTGTGAAAGTTGCCTGTGTCTATAGGGTTACGATAACCACCACCTATCAGAGTAAGAAATGTGGCTAACTCATCATAGGATTCTCGGGTAAGCAGGGGTACCCTGAGCCCGGCTTCAGCAAAAACATCAGCGATAGCTACTGATTGCCCTCCTGACCCTCCAGCTATACCCACCCTGTCACCATGGACTGGCGGAAGATACAGGAGAGCTTTCAGGGTGTCAATGAGTTCCTCCATGCTGGCTACTTTTACTGCCCCACACTGTCTGACCGCCGCATCCCATATTTCCCGGGATACTGCTAGAGAGCCGGTATGCGAAGCAATCGCCCGTTCTCCCGCTTCTGTCCTCCCCCCCTTCCATATCACCACCGGTTTCCGAGCAGATACCTCTTTCAACACCTTAAGGAACCGTTTCCCGTCCTTCACCCCCTCCAGGTACATGCCAATGACCTTAATCTCCGGGTCCTGACCAAAGTACTCAAGGTAATCGGGGGAATCAAGCACTATTCCGTTGCCGAAGCTCACTGACTTGTTGATGTCTATTCCCTGTAGATGCGCCTGCTGACCAAAGGTAGTAGCATGGGTGCCGCTTTGCGAGATGAAAGCCACCGGCGCCGCAAAGCCGGTATAGGGCCACACTATCTGCCCTAACCCAATCTTAGGATTGTAGATTCCCATACAGTTGGGCCCAATGAGGTGGAAGTTTGCCCGTTCTGCCATCTCAGTGAGCAAGCGCTCCAGCCTTATCCCTTCCTCGGTATCAGTCTCGGAAAAGCCGGCAGTAAAGAAATGGGCGGCCGCTACCTCCTTACGAACGCAGTCCTCTAAAACTTTAAGCGCCGCCTCCCGGGGAACAGACACAATCACCAAGTCGATAGGTTCCGGAATATCTAAAAGGCTGGTATAGTTTTTTATTCCCGAGGCTTCGATATCCTTGGCTGTTTCGGGGTTGACCTGGACAGAATAAAGTCTCCCCTTGAAGTTACGCTGGTCACGGAGCCAGAGACTTTGGGGACTGCCTCCCACCACGACCAAACACTGAGGATTAAAAGCCCTGTCTAACTTAGCGAAATCTACTTTCAACTTCGTACTACCTTATGTCAGGGGTAGACTGTTTGCCCGCCAGCATAGACTCCAGTGCCAGTTTATCCATATCAATCTGGACCGGTATCGGGTAATCGCCGGTAAAACAAGCCAGACAAAAAACATCCTTGGGTAGAGCCACCGCCTTAATTAAGCCATCAATACTCAGGTAACCCAGTGAATCGGCACCGATAAAGTCTCTAACCTCAGAGACAGTCTTTCGGGCAGCTATTAACTCCTGGTAAGTAGCCATATCCACACCAAAGAAACAGGGATAACGGATAGGTGGGGCACAGATTCGCATATGCACTTCTTTAGCCCCGGCTTTTCTTACTAGCCTTATTACCTGAGGAGTGGTGGTGCCACGAACAATGCTATCATCAACTAAAACTACCCGCTTACCCTCCAGCACCTGGGGCAGAGGGTTAAATTTCAGTTTAACCCCGAGGTCTCTGATTCGCTGGTCAGGTTCAATAAAGGTACGCCCGACATAACGGTTCTTAATCAGTCCCTCAACTAAAGGTATCCCTGACCGGAGAGCGTAACCACTGCCAGCGGCGGTAGCTGAATCAGGCACTCCCATTACTAAATCGGCATCCACAGGGTACTCATCGGCTAGTCCTGCTCCCATAGCTTGCCGCGCGGGATAAATTAACCGCCCATTAATGGCGCTATCCGGACGAGCAAAGTAAATATATTCAAAGATGCATATGGCTCTCCTTTTCCCCTCCTCACGATAGCTTTCAATACCATTTTCACCGATAGAAATTATCTCGCCCGGTTCAATTTCTCGGATGAATTTGGCGCCGATATGGTCGAGGGCGCAAGTTTCTGAAGCTATAATCCAGCCCCCATTAATACTCCCCATGCATAGAGGACGCACCCCCAGAGGGTCACGAACTCCAAACAACCGGTCCTTGGTCATCACAGTTAGAGAATATACTCCCTGAAGCCGATGCATGGCATATCTTATCTTGTCCACCCATTCTTTCTCAGTGGAGGAAATAATTAGACTAGCGATAACCTCGGTATCTGATGTGCTGCGGAAAGTATACCCCTGCTCAGAGAGCTCTTCATACAGGTGAACAGCATTAACGATATTCCCGTTGTGGGCTATAGCAATAGTATTTGGACCCTCACCCACCATAATGGGCTGAGCATTGCTTATGCGGCTGGAACCACTGGTGGAGTACCGATTATGCCCAATGGCAATATGCCCGGTGAGCTGTTTTAAGCAGTCCTCGTTGAACACCTGGGTTACCAAGCCCATTCTGGTATAGACCTGGAACCTCTTGCCGTCAGCGGTAGCAATACCGCTGCTCTCCTGACCACGGTGCTGAAGGGCGAATAAAGCAAAAAAGGTAAGACGAGCTACATCCTCATTGAAGGCATAAATACCAACAACAGCACAACACTCATGCAAACCTGCTCGCCTCACCATTATTAATTATAGACAATTC
This sequence comes from Dehalococcoidales bacterium, assembly GCA_034432095.1. Lineage (GTDB taxonomy): Bacteria > Chloroflexota > Dehalococcoidia > Dehalococcoidales > UBA2162 > DAOUCV01. Next base: position 4,801 of record DAOUCV010000099.1, on the reverse strand, counting down.
TACACCTCTCAGTCAAACGACTGCATATCAGCCTGCTTATCAGCCAACCACCAGCACTGACCCTACCCGCTACCGAAATATTATGTCAATTTAAGTAGTACAAAGAACTCTCTGTTCCCGGAGGCACCCAAAATAGGCGAAGCTATCAGTCCCCTCAGCCTGAAGCTGTGCTCTATCGCCCAGACGATAAACCGTCCCAGAACCCTGGCATGCACTCCCGGCTGCTTAATTACTCCCCCTTTGCCTACTTCCCTTCTTCTGGCTTCAAATTGGGGTTTGATAAGCACCACCAAATTGCCACCCTGTTTCACCAGTTGAGCCACAGACGGTATTATCTTCTCTACCGAGATAAAGGAGACATCTATCGTGGCTAAATCCACCTTCTCGGGTAGAGTGATGGGGTAACGGGCGTTCACCCTTTCCATAACCACCACTCGTGAGTCCTGTCTCAGGCGGTAATCCAACTGCCCATAGCCAACATCGATGGCATACACCCGGCTTGCCCCTCGCTTGAGCAGGCAATCAGTAAACCCACCAGTCGATGCCCCAACATCAGCCACTACCTTGGATGAGACATCAAGCTGAAACCGGTCGAGGGCATAATCAAGCTTGAGACCGCCACGACCAATAAAAGGAGGAGGTTCAATTACGGTGATTGCCGCCTCCTCAGTTACCAAGGTCCCTGACTTGGTAACCGTTTTCCCATCCACCATTACCTCCCCGGCCATGATCAATGCCTGAGCCTTGCTCCGGCTCTCTACCAGTCCTCTCTCCACCAGCAAGGTATCAACCCGCCGCTTGGTCAATTGCCAACCTCCACAACTCACAATGCAGGCTTAAAAACATCCTACCACAGAAAGCCTGCCAGTGAAAGTTTGACTACACCCTTCAGGCAAACTATAATCTGGGCTCAGGTAATAAGTTGCACGAACTTAGTATTACGGAAAATATTCTGTCTATCGTACTGGAAAGAGCCAAGGAAGCGAAAGCCAGTCGGGTTTCAAAAATTAACCTGGTCGTTGGCGAACTCTCGGGCGTTGTTGACGAGTGTGTTGAGTTCTATTTTGGCTTCTTGAGCAGGGATACTATCGCCGCTCAAGCCAGCCTTTCCTTCCGCCACCCACCAATTCAGTTGCGCTGCCACAAATGTAGCACTGTTTTCTCACCAACCAACCACAACTGGACCTGCCCTAATTGCCAAGAGCGAGCGGTAGAAATAATATCAGGGCGTGACCTATATATTGAGAGCATCGAGATTGAATAAATGGCGACAATGGGAGTTAAATCCAAAGGTCAGGATTAGACCCTTAATCCCAGCAGCATCTTCAGTCTTAATTTAAGCATATTCCATTTGCCCACTTTCCGGGACATAATCTTCATATAAGTGGCGTCTTTGTTCCTCGGGGGCACCAATTCCTTTTCCTTCTTACGTAGCTGGCTGGCATTTGCTTCACAGGTTACAACACAATTCCCACAGCCGATGCAACGGTCGAGATTGACGGTAGCTATACCGTTGACTATGGCTCGAGCTTCTAACTGGCATCGTTTAATACAGACTCCACAACCCCTGCATAATTCAGGATTGACTTCAACATAATAATTAGTGGCGTAGAGGTCTGCCGGGCGGGGAGATTTCAACACTGCGCTCAAAAGTCCGCAACAGTCTCCACAACAGATGCAGATAGCTTCCGGGCGCTGCGAGTTTTCTGGCTGGAGGATAAATCCTGCTTCCTGGGCTTTCTCCAGTATGTCAAAGGCTTCCTCTTTCGTGATATAACGACCGATGCCCATATCAACGTACTGTCGGGCATGGTCCGGTCCAATCTGTAGACAGGTCTCACGAATATCACTGTATTTACAACTCTTGCCCTGCAGGTCCTTGTCTTGCCGACAGATGCAGTTAGCCACGGCAATTGGGCCAGGGACATTTTCAATAAGATGCCTGACATTGTCATAGGTGCTGATTTTGAATTTTTCAGGGACAGGGATACTCTTCTCTACCGGGATAGTGCGTAGCTGGGGAACCCTCACCACGCCGGTAGTCTCGACCCTGGCAAATGATTCACGGTGGTATTGCTGAAAGTCGTCGATTAGTTCTTTGGTGAGCCGGTTCACCTGAAAATCGTACATCCCGCCAGCGGAGACCCCGGCATTTTTATAATGCGTCTCGGAATAACCTTCTCGGTACGCCAGAATAGTTCCCTTATACACCATTCGGTCTAATATCTGCTTTAGCTCTTCGATAGAGATTGAGAGCCCGCTTTTTTTGACACGGCGGTAAATACGCTTTATTGGCTCCAGCTTTATCGTAGAAAGTTGGATGGCTACTTTTGCTTCTTCCGGAGTGAAGAGGTGTTTCAGAAACCGAATATCCGCACCGGATTCCGTCGGCGGGAAGCCAACCGGGGCTCCATCCAGATGTTCTTGTAAGTCCCGGTAGATTCGGCTCTCATTATCCATTTCATCCTCGTGGACTTAGTTACCACTGAACAAACATCGGCATGACGACGTGGACGTAGTTGTCCACTCCTACCGGGCGGATAACGCCGGGGCTCGATGGGCTGGTTGTCTCCAGCGCCACCTGTGGCTCACGAAGCACACTCAGTACATCAATCAGATACTTACCGTTAAAGGCAATCTTTGCCTCTTCCCCCTCAACAGTGGCATCAATCTCGCCAACATCATCACCTATTTCCTCAGAGCGAGCTGAAACCGTTAGTTTGCCCGGGGTTAGCTCACTACCCGCTGTCACCATCAGGCGGACAATGCCACTACCATCACGGGCAAATATTGAGGCTGTCTTGGTTGCCCTCAAGAACTCAGCAACATCAACTATTACTCGGGTATTGTAACTCTTGGGAATCAGCTGGGCATACTGGGGGAAAGTCCCCTGAACAAGCTGAGACACCAGCTCAGTATCCTTCAAGCGAAATAGAACCTGGCTTTTATTGGGATTTACTGTTATGTCAACTGTCTCTCCTCCGTCAGCCATAAGCCGGTTTAGCTCGGTCAGGGTTCGTGCCGGAATAATAACCTCAGTCTTCTGGTCAACCGGAATTGCGAGAGATAGCTTATATACGGCTAATCTAAAACCGTCAGCCGCGGCCAGGGTCAGCAAGTCTTTATCAAACTGGGCATCAACACCGGTCAGGACCGGGCGGGATTCCTCCGAAGCCGCCGCAAAAGCAACCTGGGTGATTCCCTGGCGAAGGGCTTCTACTTCAACCTTGGTAGCAATGCCTTCATCAACGGTAGGTATTGGCGGAAAATCCTTGGCATCAACCCCGCTGATTCGCGCCTCAAATCGGGCACACTTTAGTCCCAGTGTCTTAATCCGCGGGGAAAGAGTAATGTCAATCTTATCATTAGGCAGGGAGTTAACAAACTCGGTGAGAAGGCGGGCGGGTACGGTAATCGTTCCCTCTTCCTCGACTTTAGCCCCAATCCAGTAGCTAATAGCCATTTCCAGGTTGGTAGCTACAAGCTTGAGTCGTGACTGGTCTGTAGCTAAGAGAACGTTATTGGTGATGGGCAGGGTGGTTCTGGTAGCTACCGCCCTCCCGACTATGCCTAGCCCCCGACTTAAATTCCCCTGAAGACATGATAACTTCATGGCTCATCCTCCAATGTCATGGTGGTGAAGTAGTATATACCAAACAATATAACTTCTTCAAGGTTGATGGTCGTTTTTCTCGAAGTTCAAATACTGTTTCTGCAGCAGTTCGAGCACCCTTCTGGCAGCCTGCCCTCGATGGCTAACCCGATTTTTTACTTCCAGAGGTAGCTCAGCCATTGTCTTACCTAGCTCAGGAAGATAAAAGATGGGGTCATAGCCAAAGCCCTGTTCCCCCTTTGGTTCAAAGGTTATAAAACCCCGACACTCACCAGAACAAAGCTCTACCCTTCCGCCAGGCGTAGCCAGAGCAATAACACACCGGAAGCGGGCAGAACGCTTCTGCCACGGCACATTCTCCAGCCGCGCCAGTAAGTATCTAACCCTTTCCCGGTCGGAAGCACCTTCACCAGCATAACGAGCCGATAACCGACCAGGCTCACCGCCTAAGGCATCAACCTCTAACCCGGAATCATCAGCCAATGTCAATAGCTTACTCTCCGCAGCTAAAAATGTTGCTTTCAGCCTGGCGTTCTCTTCCAGGCTTTCTCCCACTTCATCAACTACGGTAGTGATACCCTCATCAGCCAAGGTAACCAGCTCAAGAGGAATGGTTTTAAGGAGACTTTTATACTCCCGAATTTTGCCCTGGTTGTTTGTCGCCAGGAGAAGCTTACCACCCACAGGAAGATGGACAAGCAAGTTATTTCTTCTTATAGGACTGAATAAGGTCGTCGATGGGTATAGCCGCCATAGTCATCGTCTGGAGAGTGCCTCTAGACCCCAGTTCCAAAGCTATTTTAGTTATCGTGGTATTGCCTACGGCTTCTATAATGTTGATGAAATCGTAGGGACCAAGCACCGCGTACTGAGCAAGTATCTTGCCCCCCATCTCTTCGACTTCCTTATTGACTTCCTTGATCCTTTCCGGATTATTCTTTACCGTCTTTCTTCCTTCGTCCGTTAAGGTGGTAAGCATAACATAGATTGCCATCTCGATACCTCCTCGCCAAATATTATGGATTGTTATAATAGCCTGTTGTTGCGCCGCTGTCAAGAGCGCTTTGGAGCATTCTTACTAATTTTTCAAAATTAGACTGTTAACGCTTGAAAGTTAGACTGTTAATGGTTCAAAACTGGACTGGGATATTACATCCTTCTGAAAAAAGGAGGATGTATGGACCAGAT
>DAOUCV010000098.1:0-20359 GCA_034432095.1 Dehalococcoidales bacterium | reverse complement strand
GCTTTCCATTGAGAGACCTCCTTAATCCAAAGATTAGCTTACTTGAAGCCATTCCGGGTTCTGTGAGGTCTCTCTCTTTACTGTCAACCTCAACCGACCAAAATGTTACAGTATCGGGGTGATAGGCACCCCCTGCTTGACACCCGTCCTCTCTTGTGATATAGTACAGATGTTCTAATAAGAGGCTGCATGAGATGGAGATTGAGGATAAGCTGGAGACGTTGAGCGCTGCGGCGCGGTTTGACGTTTGCGGCTACAGCGGCTCTCCACCGGCGGAACAATCGCCCTTGCGCTTCATCTATAGAGCGGTTTTACCCGGTGGTGGCTGTGTCTCCCTGTTTAAAGTCCTGCTGACCAATGTCTGCACCAATGACTGTGCCTACTGCGCTAATCGGGTCGGTCGGGACTGTCCCCGGGCCACTTTCCAGCCGGAAGAGCTAGCCAGAATTTTTATCCAACTCTACGAAAGACGGCTGGTGCAGGGCTTGTTTTTGAGCTCGGGCATTGCCGGCAACGCCTCCCGGACTATGGAGAAGATGATAACCACCGTAGAAATCCTGCGGCAGCGATACGGGTTCAAAGGGTATATCCACCTCAAGATTCTGCCGGGCGCCTCATTTGATTGCGTGGAAGCCGGTTGCCGGCTGGCCAGCCGGGTCTCGGTCAATATAGAAGCGCCTACGGCACACCACCTAGCCAGATTGAGCTCCAAGAAGAATATCTATCAGGGTATCATTGAGCCGATGCGCTGGGTGAAGAAAATAATAGCCAGCAATGAAATGCTGGTGCCTGCCGGACAGACTACCCAGTTCGTCGTCGGGGCGGCTGACGAAACCGACCGCCACCTCCTGGAGACGACTGAGGCACTCTACCGCGAGCTCGGGTTGAGAAGAGTCTACTTCAGTGCCTTCAAACCGGTCAGCGGTACGCCTCTGGAAGACCACCTCCCGACATCCCCCACACGCGAGCATCGGCTCTATCAGACCGACCGGCTACTGCGTTCCTACGGCTTCTCACTGCAGGAAGTAGAGTTAGCCCTAAATGACGAGGGTAATCTCTCCTTAAAAAGGGACCCCAAAATAGTCATTGCCCAGAAGCAGCCTTGGCTTTTCCCCGTTGATGTGAATAAAGCCAGTTACGAAGAGCTACTGCGGGTACCGGGCATTGGCCCCGTGTCTGCCCGGAGGATAGTGGACGCCCGGCGAGAGCACCGTATCAATTCAATGGGACAACTGCGCAAGATGCGGGTGGTGGTCAGGCGAGCGGCGCCCTATATCTGGTTTAAGGGTATGCTGGATTGGGAAAAGCAAATGTCCTTCCTGCCCCAACTGGAAGACGCGGTGCCGTTGCCGGAACTTGCTGAGGTAGTAAGGTAACCCTATGGCGCGATTGACCTTCTACGGCGGTGTCAAGGAAATCCGGGGCAATATGGTACTCCTGGGGGATAGCCAAATCAATGTCGTCCTACCAGGCCTAGGTGGGGCAATTGAGATATGAGCTTCATCTTGCCCTCATACTATAGATACAGCCACAATAATTCTGACGGTATAAAGTCCACTTTCTGGCTAGTTCGGTGGCCCGCTGGAAGCCCGCCTTCTTCTTAAAATCCCTGACCAGAAATCTATCACCGCCAATTTCCCACCCTACCCGATTGACCACCGCCGCTGATTTTTGAGGGCTGATTGTTAGAGTGGTGGTGAAAGCATCCAGTCCGCAGTCCAGCAAATAGAGATAGGTCTTTTTCAGTCTATGCCGGAAACAGACCTCGCACCTCTTGCCACCCTCAGGCTCACTTTCTAGCAATTTGGTTTCGGCAAGCCATTCTTCTGGCGTATAGGGACCCACTTCTAGAGGAAAGCACAATTCTTTGGCTACCTTAAGAGACGCCTCCAGCCTCCTCTCATATTCTTCCTGCGGATGGATATTTGGATTGTAGAAAAAGCCGTAGACTTTGTGCCCTTCTGAAGTTAGCCTTTCGACAACTCCAGCCGCGCAGACCCCGCAGCATATATGCAACGCTACCTTCATAGCCAGGACTCCAACACTTTAACTACCTCATTGAGGTTGGTGAAAGGCACGCAGTCAAGATTTGTCTCCCGGCAGTGCTCCAGCAGAGTGCCGGTAGCAAAGATAAAGTGGCTTTTTCTTGCCGGGGCAATATCCGAAGCACCATTCCCGATATAGATTACCCGGTAGCCTTCATTGAGAAATAGGTTGACATAGGCTAGCTTGAAGTCGCTATCCAGATAACTCCCGTCAGGGCCTATGTATTGCACCTGGAGCCCCCCGGGGTGGAAACTTGTTCGGGCGGCAAATACCTCAAGGTCTCCCATTTTCATACCTCTCAGGATTTCATCTATATAGAAATCCAGTCCATTACTGACGATGACAAACCGGGTTCCCTTTCGACGGCAACAGGCTATCAGCTCGGGAAAGCCTGGTCGCACCGTCACCTTTCCTCTGACTGCCCCCAGTAAGCTCTCCCTGTCAGCTCTGACTGTGGAAAAAGCCTTGGTGTTAAACTGCCCGACACTTATCCTGCCCGCCTCATAGTCTCTAAATAGCTGCCTCCAATCCCCACTGCCAAAAGCATCCAGCATCATGAAGCTGACATCTTCTTCAGTAATAGTCCCGTCAAAATCACATTGAACTACGGTTTTCTTTCCCCCTCTCATGAGATTGTTTATTAACTTCACCCCCCTTAGATTTTTTACTTCGTAACCCTATCCCTTTTATCCTCTTCCCCTTAGCAAGGGGAAGAGGAATTATTTATATAAGAGAGGCTTCGCCTCTCTTTGACTCACCTTTAGAATACTACAAGTTGGTAGAGAATTGAAAGGGATATACCGAAGGCGTCTAGTAACCTATCCCCCTTGCCTCCTTCCCTTGATAAGGGAAGGAGGATTTATTTGAAGAGGGGCTAACGCCCCTCTTAGACTCCCCAAGAAAGAAGCGAAATCTCTTTACCCACAGGGCGTCAAAGAGGGACGAAGTCCCTCTTATAAACTCTTCCCCCTCTCCTTTTCAACGACAGGGGATAAAGCGGGTTCCCAGAAAAATCAAAGATTTTTCTGGGTGCTTGAAGGGGGTGAGGTTGATAGACGACCTTTTATAGTCAGGATTTGCGAAACTGGCTTGTTTCATTCATAATACTTACAAATTAAAAGTCGAGGAGGGAATGGTAATGGAGACAGCGGAACTAACTAAGCTTATCAAGAGTCGGCGTTCGATCCGTGTCTGGCAGGACAAACCGGTGGCGGAGGAACTGCTATTGCAGGCAATAGAGCTGGCTACCTGGGCGCCAAATGGAGGTAACCAGCAAAACTGGTACTTCTATGTCATCCTTAATAAAGGTACTATTAAAGCCATTGCCGATGCGACGCAGGCAGGCATGAGTTATATGACTTCCTGGCCTGAAATGGCGCAGTTCAGGGGGTTTGCTCCCCCGGGCAGGGTACCGCCGGGAACACCTCCCGCAGCACCACGACGGGCCCCTCTCAGCGATGCCCCGGCTCTCATTGCCGTCGGCACCAGAAGGAGCGAAAACCCGCTGGTAAAAGTTATGCTAGCCCGGGAGAAAGTAGATGCGAAAGCCGCACAGATGCTCCAGTGGGACAGGACAATCGATTCGCGTATTCAATCGGTGTCGGCAGCTATTGCCTATCTCCTTTTAGTGTTGCACCAGATGGGGCTGGGGGCGGTATGGATGACCGGTCCGCTACCGTCGTCAAAGGGGGACATAGAAAAAATTCTCGAGGTTCCTCCGGACATGGATATTATCGCTTTAATACCCGTCGGATATCCGGCAGAAAGTCCCACCAGGGAAAGAAAACCGGTTAGCGAAGTCTGTAAAGTAATTAAATAGTCAGGCACGTTCAGTAACAGAATAATTAAAACAGGGTAGGTCTTTATCCTTAAGGTCAAGACCGCAGTTAGTTTTTACCTTTGGTGGTACTGAATAAACCGGCCGAGGGCAGTAGCCGCCCGGCTGCTCGAAGGGAACACGGAAAACCCGTCCTCTGCCAAGGTTGACTGAACCTCGAGGGCCAGTCTCTTAGCCTCGGCAGTGATAATAAAATCGAGTACCACCACTGTCCTGTTGCGTATCTCCTGGGCAAGTTTCGTTAGAGTGCCTAGATACGACCTGGCAAGTCTTTCCCTGTTTGCGGGATTAAGGTCGAATTGCAGGTGGACAAGCAGCAGGTCAGTCTTATCCCAGCCGGCAATTAATTCAATTGCTGCCTCAATACCCTTTGCTCCTGCCTGCGGCCACAGGTCGAAGGGATTCTTGAAAGCGCTGCCGGCTTCGCCGCCGCAGACTTCCTTCAACCTCTCCTGGAGTTCTGGTGGGGCAGGGGGTACGTTAATTCCGTTGCTGACACAGCTGTCCGTAGCCTGTATGCCGGCACCGCCGCCGAAGCCAACTATGGAAATGTTTTGCCCTCTCGGCTTGGACATAAACCTGAAGAGCACCAGCATATCAACGATCTCTTCAAGGCTGTGCACCTGGATGGCACCAGCCTGTTTCAGTGCGGCGCTCCATACTGTTCCCGAACCGGCAATGGCTGCCGTGTGTGATGCAGCCGCTCGAGCCCCGGCTTCGGTGGTCCCAGCTTTCATGATAATTACGGGTTTCATCCGGGCTGCTTCCTTCAGCACTCGGAAAAAGCGCCGTCCATCCTTTACTCCTTCAATATAGGCAGCGATTACCCGAGTCTCAGGGTCATCGCGGAAATATTCGATAAAATCGCTTTCGTTAAGGTCAACACCATTTCCGTAGCTAATTGCCTTGCTGAAGTAGACGCCCCGTGAGGTAGCCTCCCGTATTACGTAGGTGCAGTTTCTTCCGCTCTGCGCGAGCCAGCCTACAGAGCCATTTTCTCTGGTAAAGCCGTCATCGAAGGACAGACCAGTACTGGGGCAATATAAGCCCATACCATTTGGGCCGGTAAGCCTGATGCCCGTTGCCCGGGCGATTGCGGCTATCTCTGATTCCAGTTGTTGCCCGGTTTTATTGCCCAGTTCGCTGAAACCGGCACTGAACACGTGGACCAGCCTTACCCCTTTGGCAGCGCAGTCGGAAATCAGTTGCGGCGTATGCTTGGCCGGGATAGCCGAAACTACGTAGTCCACTGGCCCGGGTACATCTTTGACATTGCGATAAATCTTCATTCCCGATACTTCGCCACCGGAGGGATTGAGCGGGTAGATATTACCTTTAAAGCCGGCTTTCTGAAAGCGGGTAATAAAACTATTGGCGATACCAGCCCCTCGAGGCTCGCTGGAGACACCGGCAATAGCGATTGTTCTAGGATGAAAAATATAGTCGAGAGCTGGTCTCTGGTTATTGTCTTCTCTTTCTAAATAGCTGTTCAATTTCTCTATGCTCAGCAGGCGGTGTTTTAGTAGTAGTAGTTAAAGCCCTGTCTTTGAGCTTCCTTTCTAATTCTCTAATTCTATAGAGCACTAGGTGAGTACTGTCGGACGTAAGAGGAGGCATTTTTACCCGCAAGGCGACCGGAATTGGTAGCAAAGGCGGAGCATAGGCCGGAAGCTACTTTCATACAGTAATCATTCCCATACATTCCGCCAGCATCAAACCCAACAGCATACAGACCGGGGATAACCTTATCATTCCTGTCCAGCACTTCTGTTCTGTGGTTTATCTTGATGCCTCCCATAGTCCCCAGACAGACGGTGTGTGCCTTTACGGCGTAGAACTTGGGCCCCCTTAGAGGACGGAGGTATTTGGGGTTCTTGGCGAACAGGTCGTCATGCCCCTTCTCGCAGAATCCGTTGTACTCATCGAGGGTAGCCTTCAGTACCGCCGGATCCATTCCTGTTTTAACCGCCAGTTCCTCTATAGAATTTGCCTCGAATACTTCTGTAGTCTCACTCTCAAGAGCAGCCCGCAGGTCTTTATCGAAATCGTCAAGTGTCTGCCCCGGAAGGACGTCCGGTGATACACCCTTGTCGACTCCCACATTCATTATGCGCTCCTTGACCGAATCATCGAATATGTTATAGGTATAGCCTTCTTTGTGTCTGGCGTTGGCATTGCCCTCCGAGGTATCGTAGTGAGTGATGCCCTCATCGCAGAACCGTTCCCCAGTCTGGTTCACCCAGAGGTCGGGCTGCATAACCACAAAGCTGAGTTGCCCTCCTGTACCGATTTCCTGTCTCATCGGACCGATGCGGAACAGCTCAACAACACCGATACCTTCTTCAGCCGCTCCAACCTCCCACGCCATGCGGATTCCATCTCCCATCTTCTCAACATTGCCAACGGGTTTTAAATTTTTACCCAGGTCGAAACCCGTGTATTTCTTTACCCACTCTTTATTGTTAAGATACCCACCGCTGGCAATAACGACAGCCTTCGCCGCCACCCGCACATTTTCTTCTTCTCCCTCCACAATAACACCGGTAATCCGGTCTTCTTCCCTGAGGATTTGCTTTACCGGTGTGCCGGCTATTATTTCTACTCCTTTCTCCCTTGCTCTGGTAGCCAGCGTTTTCACCACGGCCGCTCCTTCTCCTTTGATAATATGGTATGTCTGGGGAGCATTTATCATATTGATGGTGACTTCGGTAATCTCGACGCCCTGCTCCTCAAGCCAAGCGAGAGTTGCCGCAGACTCATTGACAATAGCCCTTACCAGACGCGGGTTAGCCCGCCAGTGACTATATTCCATAATTTCCCTGAAGGCTTCATCCCGGTCATAGGTAATATATCTCGCCTTTTGCCAGCGGCTTTCCACGGCGAACGTACCTTTAATAAAGTTAGATGTGCCCCCGAGAGAGCGCAGCTTTTCAAAAACAACAACCTCCACCCCCATTTCAGCGGCGGTTAGCGCTGCCACCAGGCCTGAAACGCCGCTCCCGATCACAACAACATCAGTCCCTGTCGGTATTTTACTCATCTTTTGCCTCCCATAAGCTATTTTTAGTAGCTACTCCAGAATTCTACGGGGGTAATTTCAAGCCTCAGGTCGCACCGTAGGCAGCGGTTCGATTCGTAGTCCGCTGCTTTTTCATCCATTTCCTGTATGATTTTACCAAAATCCTTCAGTCGCTCTTCTGGCGGAATGAGGGATTCGTTATAGCGCGCCATGTGAGCAAAGTTTTCCGCCGGCCCAAAGCAGGGTTCAGTTTCTAAAGGTGGCGCTAGTTTCTCATCGATATTCCCGTTTCCCCCGAGAAATTTATCAATGGCTATGGCGCTCCTTCTCCCCGAGGCTATAGCTTCAATCACGGTTGCGGTGCCGTATACGGCATCACCGGCGGCAAAAACTCTTTCCCGGCTGGTGCTGAGGGTGAATGAGTCCAGCTTGATGAAACTGTTGGCGGTGGTATCAAGCCCGAAGCCTTTGGGAATCTCCGGGCGCTGACCGATGGCGAAGATTACATTATCGGCTTCAAGAACATAATATGAATTTTCCCGGACTTCAATTTGAGCGTTCTTGTTCTCGTCGAAGCTGAACGATTCCACCTCAAGGAATTCCACCCCCTTGATTCTCCCGTTGTCAGTTATGATGCGTGTGGAGGTCTTAGAGGGGTAGATAAGTATACCTTCTTCTTCTGCCTGAACAACTTCATCTTTGGTAGCTGGCATTTCCGCCCGTCGCTCGAGACAGGCTATCTGCACCCGTTCTGCCCCGAGGCGCCGCGCAATACGGGCACAATCGAAGGCAACATTACCGCCCCCCAGCACGACGACCCTATTACCGAGAGCCACTTTCTTACCGAGATTTATATCCTTGAGGAAATCAATGCCGATGAAGACTCCTTCAATATCGGCGTTCGGAATGGGAAGTTTCTGTCCCCGGTGAGTCCCTATGGCGGCAAGAACGGCATCATAGCCCTGTCTAAAAAGCTCGTCAATCGATTCGATGTGGGCACCGGTTCTTATCCCGACGCCTCTCTTCTTAATATCCTCTATCTCGCTATCGAGTATATCCCTGGGCAGGCGATATTCGGGAATTCCGAAGCGCATCATTCCCCCGGCAAGAGGCAGTGCCTCGAACACGGTAACAGCATGCCCCTGGTTGGCAAGATAATAGGCAGCCGTCAGACCGGCAGGCCCGGAACCAATTATCGCGACTTTCTTACCGGAAGGCGGTTTCCTAATCGGATTCTTATCCCATAGCCTTGCCTTATCGTGCCCGGCGGCAAAGCGTTTCAGCGCCCTGATTGAAACTGCCTCGTTTACTTCACCCCTCCGGCAGACGTCTTCACAGGGACGGTCGCACACATAGCCGAGCACCCCGGGAAAGGGGACTTTTTCTCTTATCACGGCGGCGGCCTCAGTATATCTCTTTTCCCGGATAAAGCGGATGTACCTCGGTACATCTATTTCAGCGGGACAGTTGTATTTGCAGGGAACAAGGGCTGCCCTCCGTTTTTTCCCCGTCCCGGCTGGCTCCCTGTCCTGTATTGCCCCGGTAGGACAGACCTCGGCACAGGCTCCGCAGAACCTGCATCCGGCATCGGCAAGCGGCAGGTCTGAAGCAGTGCCGGTATAAGTCTCATTGTCTCTCTTCCTGTAGAAAAGTACCCCTACCCCACGGAGTTCGTGGCATGCCCTCACACAGCGGCCGCAGACAACGCATTTATCAGGCTCAAGAAGGAAAAGCGGGTTACTCTTGTTTATCGGCAGCAGTCTGGTACGCGTCCTTACTCTCAACTCATCGTTGATAAGGTACTGCTTGAGCGATTGCACTTCACAATTCAGATATTTATAGCATGACTGGCAGTCCTGAGGATGTCCGGCGAGAATCAATTCCATAGCCAGCCGACGTCGCTGGTCTATTTTCGCTGTTTTTGTCCTGACCGTCATACCATCCGAGACGGGTGTCATGCAGGATGGGGGAAACCCCTCTATGCCCTCTATCTCCACGATGCACAAGCGGCAGGCGCCGATAGGCGGCAGGTCTGGATGGTGACAAAGGTGCGGGATATATATTCCAGCATCAAGCGCTGCTTCGAGCACGCTCTTCCCGGGCTGTGCCTTGACATCCCGCCCGTCTATGCTTATTCGAACGGTTTCCATGGTGAATCCATCCGGGCAGTATTTGTCCCCGTCCCTTTTACCGGGCACCTTTTATCTTTAATGTGGGCTTCGTAGTCATTGCCGAAAAGCCTGATACTGCTCAGAACCGGATTGGGCGCGGTAGTGCCGAGACCGCATATGCAGCCGGTTGCCATTGCTTCACCAAGCTCAGCCAGCAGGTTCAGGTCCTGAGGTCTGCCCCGGTATTCAGAGATGTCTTTCAGGATAGTAGACATCTGATAACTTCCTTCGCGGCAGAAGACGCACTTACCGCACGACTGAGTTTGAATGTAATAGCTCACTGCCCGTGCCATTTCAACGGCACACGAGTCACTATCAAAGACCTCAACCACGCCGGAACCGATGATGGAACCGGCTTCTTCCATTGTCTCAAAAGCAATGCCGGTATTCAGAGAACCAGCATCAAAGTAGGCACCTGTCGGACCACCGAACTGCGCTGCCTTGATATTCTTGCCATTCGGGACTCCCCCTCCGATACCCATAATTACGCTCTGGAGAGTTGTCCCGAACGGTACCTCAACGGTATATTTATGGGCTACGCTGCCCGCTAGAGTAATAACCTTGGTTCCCCGGCTCCGTTCGGTACCAAAACTGGAGTACCATTCGGGACTGTTTTGGAAAATAGCCGATACATTGGACAGAGTCTCCAGGTTATTAATCAGGGTGGGTTTACCATAAAGTCCGCTGGTAGCCGGATAGACTGTGCGCACGTAAGGCATCGCCTGTTTCCCCTCTATGGAACGGAGTAGCGCCGTCTCTTCACCCGAAACCAATAAATCGGCTTCTTCTCTTATCTCGATTTCAGAACTGAAATTTGAGTCCAGTATATTATTTCCGATGAGGCTGTACTCCCTCATCCGCTCCAGCGCTTTCCTAAGCCTTTTTATCGCCCGTTCATACCGGGCATTAACGCAGATGCAACCACGGGCAGCACCAACGGCATATGCCGCAATAAGCATTCCTTCCAGAACGGAGTGAGGGTCACTTTCTAGGATCAACCGGGTGGCGCGTGAATGCGGGTCGGCATCCACGGCATTGCAGACGACGTACTTTTCCTCTCCCTCAGCATCGTGACAAATCTGCCATTTGTCCGCTGTGAAATAACCGGCTCCGCCCCTGCCCCTTAATCCCGACTTTTTTAGCTCCGCAATCACGCCAGCCGGGCTCATCTGCAAAGCTTTAGCCAGCCCGCTATAACCCTGTCCCCGCAGGATGTAGTGGTTGATATTCCCTGGGTCAATGTGACCACAGTTGCGTAAAGCTATCCTCTTCTGTAGTGTAAATAAAGGCAACTTGGAGATATCCGGAATACCTTCCAGTCTACCACTGCCGATGCTACCGAAAGCTATGTCCGGCACCAGACTATCACCAATCAAGTAATCGTTTACCAGGGTAGGAACCGCTTCCGGGGTTATATTTTTAAATAGTACCGCGGGTCGCCCCGGTTTCTCTATCCGCACCATCGGTTCAAGGTCATAGTAGCCGGAGGAGCCAGTGGCGATAACTTTAGCTGATATACCTTGCCTGTCAATCTCGGTGGAAAAAGATTCGGAGATACCTGACCCGGCGGCACCATCCGCTGAGGAAATATAAATCTTAACGCAATCCCTGTCATTCAAATAGTGGCACTCAGATTCGGCTTTTACGTAGACCTGCTCAAAATTCACTCGTATTTCTTCTCTTCAGAATTCTGTTTTAGATATAGTATATTATTTCAGAGTAACGGTTACGTCAAGGACAGAACCTATTACATAACTATTTGACAATTAAGAGACTTTGCGGTAGTTTATTTGACATCCCCACCATAGGCAGGACTATAGCGTAATGGCATCTAACATGAATGAACGGGCTTTCTCCGGACTGAGAGTTTTGGACTGCACTCAAGGGGTTGCGGGAGCCTACTGCACAAAACTACTGGCTGATTTCGGTGCCGAGGTAATCAAGGTTGAAAACCCAAAGGGAGGAGATAGCACAAGAAGTGTTGGGCCGTTCCTGAAAAACGAACCCGACCCTGAAAAGAGCGGGGTCTTTTTTTACCTCAACACCAACAAGAAAAGTGTTACCCTCAATCTTGAAAGCAGAGAGGGGACCAGGATTTTCAAGGAGTTGGTAAAAAGGGCCTCCGTGCTGGTGGAGAGTTTCGAACCCGGCAAGATGGCAGAGCTCGGTCTGGCTCCTGAACAATTAAGACAGATAAACCCCCGATTGGTGATAACCTCTATTTCCGCTTATGGTCAGACGGGGCCCTACCGGAACTATAAAGCAACTAACTTTACTGTATACGCTACCGGCGGGGCAATGTATACCCAGCGACCCGGCACCAAACCTTTGGCTAGGCCGGTAATTGAAGGAGGACTTCAGGCAGAGTATGCCACAGGAGTCCTGAGCTACATCGCTACTGTAAGCGCCCTCATAAAGCGGGGCAGTTCCGAGAAGGGTATGTCTATCGACATATCAGCCATGGAATGTGTTGCCAGCACCTTAATGGGGCACGTTGCCGAGTACTCGTATCTGGGTCTGAGCCGGAGAACGAGCCCCTTTGCCATTCACGGCTACCCGATAGGCTATAGCGTTCCCTGTAAAGATGGGTGGATAAGCCTTACTCCGGGAGTAGGCGGGGCGCCTAACATCGCCTTTTTGATAGGACAGCCTGAGCTTCAGGATGACCCGCTCCTTGCCGACCCCCGCACCCGAATGGCTAACCCTGAAAGGTTCGATGCCTTAATCATCCCCTGGCTTAAAGAGCGCAGCAAGTGGGAGATAGCCAGACAAGCCCAGGAGTTGAGGTTAGCCTTCACTCCGGTGCTGAGCCCGGAAGAGCTACTGGAGGATGAACAGATAAAAGCCAGGGAGTTCTTTGCCAAAGTCGACCATCCGGTTATGGGTGAGGTCACTTACCCGGGAGCCCCGGCGAAGCTAAGCGGCTCGCCTTGGCAAGCAGGCAGAGCCCCCTTGCTAGGGGAACACAATGAGGAAATATACGGAGAAATCGGCTATACGAAGGAATCCCTTACTGAATTAAAGAAAAAAGGGATACTTTAACCAAGAAGGGATTGAATGGCATACAAATTACTTGACGGAATAAGAATCCTTGACCTGACGATGGTCTTTGCCGGACCGGTCGCTACCAAAATACTTGCTGAGCTGGGCGCTGAAGTCATCAAGATTGAATCAATCCAGCGTGCTGATGTGTTTACCAGAGCAAATGTCTATCCTGAAAACGAGCCTGGAGAAGACCCCTGGAACCGGGGCTGTTTATTCCATACCCTGAATGCGGGGAAGAGGGGGATTTCACTTAACCTGGGCAGCGAGGAGGGCAGGGAAATATTCAAGCGCCTGATAAAGATAAGTGACGCCGTAGTGGAGAACTACTCCCCCCGGGTAATGGAGAACTGGGGTCTGGGTTATGAAGAACTGAAAAAGATAAAACCTGATATAATTATGGTCTCCATAAGCGGACTGGGGCACTACGGTCCTTTGCGCGATTTCTATATGTATGTGCCGGGTATGGAAGGAATGAGCGGCTTGACCTACATCACCGGTTTCCCTGGCGAACCTCCGTTACTTTCAGGCTGTGCCTACGGGGACTGGGTGACCGGAGCTACTGCCGCCGCCATCCTGCTGACAGCGCTGTACTACCGTATGCAGAGTGGCAAAGGGCAATACGTAGACGTTTCCGGCCGTGAGGCAGTCGCCTGTCACATCGGGGAAGTTCTTACCGGCTATACTCTGAACAGGCAGAACCCTTCAATGATGGGCAACCGCCACGCTTCCGCAGCCCCGCACGGCTGTTATCGCTGCCAGGGAGAAGACAGCTGGGTGAATATCGCCGTGGAGGATGACGAGCAATGGCAGCGTTTCTGCAAGGCTATCGGCAGCCCTCCCTGGACAGCAGAAGAAAGGTTTGCCACAACTCAGAGCCGCTGGGAGAACCAGGACGAGCTTGATGGGCTGGTCGAGGAATGGACTATTCAGCACGACCATATTGAGGTTATGCAAATCCTGCAAGCCGCCGGTGTTGCTGCCGGCGCTGTCCTCAATATGAGAGAGATAAACCTCAACCCCCACCTCATTCAGCGCGGGTTTTTCCAGATTATTGACCACGGCGATGGAATCGGCAGAAGACCGATACCCAGCCAGATGCCGGCGAAGTTCAGCGGGGCAGAAAGCTTCATTCCCAAACGGGCCCCCCGTTTCGCCGAGGACGATGAGTACGTATTCGGTTCCTTGCTGAAAATGTCGAAGGCGGAGATGGAGAAGCTTGCCGAAGATAAGATAATAGGCGGACCCCCCGTCTTCCCCAGGGGAAGGCCGACCCGCACCGACCTCATTGAAAAACAAGGGGCCGGCTGGTTTGACCCCAACTATCTCAATGAGTTAAGGGGAAAATACGGAGAAGATTTAGGACGACACAGCTAAATTAGGGGAAAGGAGAGAGTCTAATGTCGAAGGAAACCTTTGTTGAAACTGATGTACTGGTCCTCGGTGGAGGCATCGCTGGCTGTACCACGGCGATAAAAGCCAGAGAACAGGGCCTGGATGTGACCCTTGTCGATAAAGCTTATGTCGGCAAATCAGGCACTACTGCTGCTGCTGGTATGCGGTTTTCGGTCTTCAACCCTGACTTCGGTGATGATTATGACGAAACTTTTAAGATGATTACCGAAGGGAGCGGGTACCTCAATGACCGCGTCTGGACTGAAATCTGCATAAAAGAATCATGGGCAGCCTACGAAACACTTGCTTCCTGGGGTGTTGAATTTCCCGTAGAAAATGAAGCAGAGGGGGTATTCGTTCCTAAGCATAAGGTAGACAGCCCGTTTGCCTCCGCCCGCATTAAAAGAAGGGGAGTCCCACCCCCGCTGAGAAGACAGGCGGAGAAAGTCGGCGTTAAGATAATGGACAGAGTTACGGTTACCGACCTGCTGATGCAGGACGGGAGAGTTGTCGGGGCCGTTGGCTTTCCGCTGACCGACGTGGAGTCAATCGTATATAAGGCAAAGGCAACTGTCATTTGTACGGGAAGCTGGTCGTTGAGACCGGTAGGAGCCGAGACTCATAACATGACAGGGGACGGCCAGGCGATGGCTTACCGAGTCGGTGCCGAGCTTACCGGCGGCGATATGCATTCTTCACATCACGGTTCGGCTGATTACCCTTCATGGCGCGGGGGTCGGGCTGCCCGCGCCATCTACCGCCGTTTCGTGGACGCAGAAGGCAGGGTAATTCCTTACGGCTACGAAGTCGGCCCTGCGGTAGACCTCGCTTTCCATGAAGGCAGGGGGCCGATATATCACGACCTTGATGCCGCTACTGACGAGGAGATAGAGAGGGTGTGGCAAAGGCAGCAGAACTCGGACGGTATGGAAAGTGCGCGGATAGGTTTTGACCCGCGTAAGCGTGGTAAGTATAGGATATCCGGAGGTCAGGATTGTGCGGTAGGTGCCGGTCTATGGCCTGCCGATACCAACTGTGCCACTACCGTTCCAGGTCTATTTGCCGCTGGCGATGCTTTGAGTATCAGGTCGGCGGCGTTTGGAGGTCTTCCCTCCGGTACCATTATGGGCACGAGAGCCGCCATGGGCGCTGCGGAATATGTATCTAGAGTGGGCAGGCTAGTAGTAGACGAGGCTGAAATAGCCAGGGTAAAGAAAATAATGCTTGAACCAATCGAGCGCAGGAGCGGCTTCAGCCCAAACTGGGTAACACAGCTACTTGTAAATACGATGGTGCCCTACTATGTTCTGCTCATTCAGCATGGCGACCGTTTGCAGGCGGCACTGACCATGGTCGAGTTCTTCAGAGACCACTTTGTTCCCAAGCTTTATGCCACCGACCCCCACGAGTTACGTCTTGCCCACGAGACTAAAAATATGGTCCTGGGTGCCGAACTGGCGCTTAGAGCCTGCCTCTTCAGGACCGAGACCAGAGGCGCACACTTCAGGGAAGACTATCCCGAAACGAAAAATCCTGAGTGGCTGGCATGGATAAAAATCAAACAGGAAAATGGCAAGATGAAGCTCTGGAAACACCCGATCCCGAAGGAATGGTGGCCCCCTGAGTTCCAGACCTAGAACGGGCTGTGCCGAAGGGCGTCTAGTCATAAAAATAGCGGAAAAGGAGGCTGAGATGACTATTGAACGGATTGACCCTGAGTTATGCAACGGATGCGGAATATGTGTCAATAGCTGTGCCACGGATGTGATAAGGATAGATGAAAAAACTAACAAAGCCGTTATCAGGTATCCTGATGACTGCAACTGTTGTGACTACTGTGAACTTGACTGTCCGGTAAATGCCATCTACGTCTCACCCGAGCGGCACTCACCGCTCATGGTGGGATGGAGATAGCCGACGTTGACCAAAATTATTCTTTTGCGGGAAAAGCAAAGGTCAATTCTGGTCGAACCAAATAACTAAGAAGGAGAAAAAATGGGGACTATTAAAGAGATAATGTACTTCGATAAACCGGAGCGGGAAAATACCGACGAGATGGTAAAATTCGCCAAGAAGAGAATGGACGAGCTGGGGATACGTAATGCGGTCATCGTCTACTCCAGCGGCTACACGATGACGAAGTTTCGGGAAGTCATTAAAGGTGAAAAAGGCCTTAATGTCATCGCGGTAACAAATCCATCACCCCACTCTCCAGCGAAAGGGACCATGCCCATTATCATCCGGGACACCGATAGCCCGGAGGTCCGGAAGCGGAAAGAAGAGCAACTCAAGCAGGGAATCACGGAGATATCTGTTACTATCTCCGACGAGACCCGTGCGGAACTGGAGAAAGAAGGCATAAAAGTCCGTTATCTTAATGACGAACTCATCCTGGGGGAGCCTCTCAACCTGACCAACACAAATGCCACCAGAAGAGACCTACTGGCTCAGTTCGGTTTTCCCAGGCATCTACGCCCTCTGGATATCGAGGCCGGGTGGGACCTGTCCATATTGACCATAATAAGTCAGGGATTTCGCGTCTGTGTGGGATGTACGGTGCTTTGTGTGAAAAGCGGTCTTATCAAGGAGGGTGACCTTACTCTGGCTATCGGCGGAATGTCCACCGGTCTTATCCTCAGAGCCAGTGCCGACCCCAGAACATGCCTGGTCAAAGAGATTATCGGTTTTGAAAGAGGCTCTTCGTGGTTTGAACGGGGGTACAGGATGGAGGAATAGAAACCCTATCTGCACCGTTCTTGCTACTCGGCGCCGCCGGAGATTATGATTTCCTCTCCCGTAATGTAACTGGACTGGTCAGTAGCCAGAAACATGACCAGGTTGGCGATGTCCTCGGTTCTGCCCATTCTGCCCAGGGGTATCTGAGGACCCGTCCTCGGCCCCTCGGCTTGCTTCTTTAGGAGCTCAGCCACGGTGATACCCTCAGCCTTTGCCCTCTCCGCGATAGCTTCATCTCTCAGGTTGGTCTCGAAGGCACCGGGGCTGATGATATTGACGTTTATTTTATACGGCGCCAGCTCGAGAGCCAGTGTCTTGGCAAGTCCGATAACGCCGTGTTTGGAAGCACAATAGGCAGCACTACCGGCATAACCTCTCGACCCTGCCAGAGAAGAAATAAACACCATCTTTTTGCCTTCAGGGTTGGCTATCATTGTCCTGGCTACCGCTTTACCGATAAGAAATGAGCCGGTAAGATTTACGTCAATGACTCTTCTCCAGACTTTTTCATCGAGCTCTACAATTGGCGTAGCCATCGGGCCACGAATGCCAACACACTGGACGAAGATATCTATCTTTCCGAACCTATCCAGGGTTTTCGCTACGATATTATCCACATCTTGGCTATTGCTGATATCGCCTACCACAGCCAGACCTTCTCCACCGGCCGCCTTAATTTCCTCGACCACGGCTTCCAGACCACGCCAGTTCTCCTCGCCTGGCCAGATACTCTTCGGCGCCATCTCCTTATCGACAACCACCACGCTGGCTCCCTCTCGGGCAAATCGCACGGAAATGGCATGCCCCATACCCCTGATGCTCCCCGCCCCGGTGACCAGGCAGACCTTACCTTTCAGACTATTCACTGCAGTTCTCCCTTAAATTATTAATGGTTAATGAGCGCCGCCATCGATGTTGATTGTCTCCCCGGTAATGTAGCTGGACTGGTCGGAAACCAGAAAGTAGACCAGGTCGGCAACCTCGCGAGGTTCCCCGAGCCTGCCCAGTGGGATTCGAGGGCCTGCCTGCGGTTGCTCGGCTCGCTTCTTTAAAAACTCGGCAACGCTGATACCCTGTGCCTTGGCGGCAGCGGCGATACGTTCGTCCACCAGATTGGTGTTTATCGTATCAGGGTTGATGGCGTTTACATTTATCTTATATGGCGCCAGCTCAAGGGCTAGGGTCTTCGTCAGCCCGATGACCCCGTATTTTGAAGCACAGTAACTGCTGCTCCCTGGTGCGCCGAAAGTCCCGGCCACCGAGGCGATAATCACAATCTTCTTGCCTTCAGGGTTGGCTATCATCGTCCTGGCTACCGCTTTGGAGATAAGAAATGAGCCGGTAAGATTTACGTCAATGACCCTTCTCCAGATTTCTTCATCGAGTTCTACTACTGTTGACCCTACGGGACCGCGAATCGCCGCGCAGTGTACCAGAATATCTATCTTACCAAATTTGGCCAGGGTCTTTGCCACAATATTATCAACATCTTTACTGTTACTGACATCAGCTACGATAGCCAAGCCTTTCCTGCCCGCCGCTTCAATCTCCTCGACCACGGCTTCCAGACCGCGCCAGTTCTCCTCTCCTGGCCAGATACTCTTCGGCGCCATCTCCTTATCAACCACGACTACGTCAGCCCCTTCTCTAGCCAGCCGCTGGGCGACGGCACGCCCAATCCCTCTGATGCTTCCTGCCCCAGTAACCAGAGCAACTTTACCTTCGAGACTACTCATTGTGCTTCTCCTTTTTGTTACTCCAGGTCCTTGAAAGTATGCCCCAAGCCTAATTGCTCGAGAGTTTCCCGCCGGGGCTTCCCGGTCTCAGGGTCCCAGCCCATCTGCTGGTAATAGTTCCGGCGTAGAGCGTCCCAGTGAGGCATAATGGATTTGCCCTTATTCGGGCCGTCTATCGGAGTCGAACCGTAGCGGGCAGATGGCGCCTCCATTTCTTTGGTCAGTCCATGCCGGAAATTGAAGACCCGAAACAGATTAACGGTACGGCGTCCCACCGCCATTGCCTCCGGTATATCGAAGTCCCAGCCGGTAACGGCGTTCAGAACATCCACCGTCAACTGCAAATCCTGCACTCCAAAGAAACAGATACCCAGCGAGTCCTCGAACTGCCGCCGCCCATTCATCTTGGCGTTCATTGTCGAAACAGCTATGGCATCAAACGGGTCAGTCACCATCTTCAGTCCCAGTTGCTCAGGATGAGGGAAACCGCCGCTCAACTCAACGGTGCCCGTATTCGAAAGACAGGTGTCAATCAGTTCTGACCAGCGACCACGGTGGTCGTGACCGCGCGGCGTTGCCCCTTTCAGGGTGTATACTGCGCAGTCCGCCGCCTTACCGCCGACTTTTTCGGAAGCCCTCTTGACCCCCTCCGCGAACAGATTACCGCAGCCATCCCGGTTGGCAATCTTTTTCAGCATCTTCAGTGTTGCCTCAGCATCACCCCATTTCATCTCGATACCGTCAAGGTCGTCCTTCTTCAAATATCCCTTCTCGTAGCATTCCATAAGCCAGCCGATGAGATAGCCGCATTCATTAATTTCCATACCCAGCCAGTCAACGTGGTTGCCCAGCATCACGGCGGCTCCCGGGTCGGTCTGACCGATTAGAGAACTCATTGCCGCCATGCCCTCATATTCGGGTTCTTCGCCAGCAAAACCGGTGTACGGCCCTTCGGTAACCTCCATCTCCCGGCAGTGTTTCATGCGACATGCCCAGCAAGTGCTCGTTTTCACCTTGAAGTGGGTGCGAGTATACTCACTGCCCATCTTTTCCGGGTTGGCAAAGATATTGGTAGTATAATTCTTTACCGGCAGGGCACCCGTCAGGTAGATCCGGGGGAAGATGAATCCCGTTCCCCATTTTCTCATATTTGGGTCCAGCTTATTGGCATTCTCAAAAAGGGCTTTAGCCAGCTCGGAGACGCGCTCCGGCTCGGCAACTTTTACCACCTTTCGTCCTCGCTCGGCGACTACAGCTTTCAGCTTCTTTGACCCCATCACCGCTCCAAGCCCGTTATGACCGGCTACGTGCCCATAGTCACCGACAATGGCGGCAAAGCGCACCAGATTTTCACCGGCGGGACCGATACAAAAGACACTGCTCTGACGGCTCATCCCCTTCTTGATGGCGTCCTCTGTTTCCCGGGTGCCTTTACCCAGAAGATGCCGGGCATCACGGAGCTCAGCGGTACCGTCGTGGATATAAAGGTAGACCCACTCATCGGCTTTACCCTGGACAATAACGCCATCGAAGCCGGAAAACTTGAGGAACGCGCCGAAATATCCATTCGCCTGGGCGGAGGCAACCATGTTGGTCATAGGTCCTTTACTGACTGCCGAGAAAGTCCCGGAGCCACTGACTCTGGTGCCGCCAAGAGGCCCCGAAAGGAACATCAACCTGTTTTCAGCATCAGACCATGCCACACCCTTGGGCACCTCTTCATAGAGGTATTTGGAGCCCAGCCCGTTGCCTCCCAGGTACATACGGAGCGTCTTACTGTCCGGATATTCTTCGCTTATCTTCCTGCGGGAAAGGTCAACACGCAAAATCTTCCCCGCATATCCGCCGGTTACATTTGCTGTCATCTTATAGCACCTCTTTCCTTTAATCAGTTAGACCGGGGCATATTACGTTGGCTCTGGCAACCATCGCCTCAACCTCCACCGCCTTTGAAACGTCGCATTTTACGAAGGTCGCTTCGCCGCCGGCTGCCCTTATCAATTCAATGGCCTCTTCACCACCCTTTATGTTTAAATCGGAGCGACGAAAATTATAAATCCTGCCCTCACTTATTGTCAATTTTGGCTTTCAGACCGAGATTGGTTATTAACTCCTCACCCTTTATCCCCTTTCTCCTTTGCAAGGAGAGGGGGAAGAGAGTTTAGAGAGGGGCGAAGCCACCCTCTCATCTATACATCCCCTTTTCCTTACCAGGGGAAGGGAAATAGGTTACTAGGATACTGTAACATTTTGGTCGGTTGAGGTGTTAGGAATTTTTGAAAATTAGACTGTCTACAGCTATCTAATTTTTCAAAATTGGACTCTTGGGAACTCGTTTAGCGGATAGGTAACCGACTTTACCATCCGGTTCTCCCAC
>DAOUCV010000097.1:0-15700 GCA_034432095.1 Dehalococcoidales bacterium | reverse complement strand
TAGCCACCGTATCCGTCCTCTTCTAGAATTATACCCTTTCATAGCAGACCTCTCAAAGAAAGAAGCTGCTCTGATAATTCAATAAATCCTAATGTACTGTTCAACAAAAAGCCAGTTTGTGTCGCACATGACAACTCTGCCCCCCGGTCTTGCGCAAACACAAATCCCCAAGTCGCTCATTGGTTTAGCACCTGTAAACTAGCCTTGACAAGCTGAATTATGGCTCCAACCATCGGCCTCGACGCCCCATCACTTCTTTCAAGGAAGTTGTAATCGAAGTTCGGGCACACTTCTCTGAGCTCCACCCCTACCCATTTGGCTAGCTCGGCATACCCACGAGCTACCGTTCGTCCCTTCCCCAGACCTCAATGATCGTCAAGAGACCCTCTCCTCGGTCTATAATTGGCCAATATTTTATGAGGCTTCCGCTTGGGTCGCTATCTTCGTCGTATTCAGTTTCGAAGTGGCGAGCACGGTATCTATCACAATGTCGACATCAAGCCAAAGGCTTTTTGGTTGACTGCCTACCATGCTACCAGAGGTCGTGCGGGCCTTGCCGGTGAAACATATATAGCAGCTTGCAGGCAGTCAAGTTCACACTTGCTGCAAGATATACAGTCCTCAAAATATTTGATGATGGCCTTGTTGCTTTGCTCGTCTATTCTTATCACATCCATGGGACACCTATCGAAGCATATGCCACAGCCGTTGCATAATTTGGGGTCAATCCGCTCAATACTCACCTAACTAACCTCCCCATAATCATAAATTCGTCACCCTATCCAATGGCAATTGTGGTTACTCCCCAGGAAACCTCCTGGGATACCTCTCTTCGTAGGGCTTCGAGAGGTCGGGCCACCATTTCTCCGGGATTGGTTCCTTCCAGAGCTTCATACTGCCTTGCTCTTCTTTAAACTTCACCCAGGCTAGCCAGTTGGGGTCATCTCTCCGAGGATAGTCCTCCCGGTAGTGATTAGCCCGGCTTTCAGTTCTGAAGAGTGAACACCTCAAAATCATTTCGGCATTAAGAACTATGTTTTTAGCCTCGTGGGCCAGCCATAGCTCGTGGCTATCCCTGGCGACCAGCTTAGGGACAAGGTGATTGCTCAGGAACTCGATTATTGTCAGCGCTGCCTGCAACCGGTCCCCGCGTTTAATGTACTTAATAAAATACGGCATCATTGTGCTCTGAACTAGCTGCATCACCCACCTCGGGCTGAAGCCTCCCTGACGTTCCACAGGGGCATACATAATGTTCTTTAACCTTACTACCTCTTTCCTGTCTATTTCTGGCCGTTCCGCCTGCAAAGCATACTCAGCAGCACCCCGTCCAGCTCTGGCACCTGTGACCGCAGAGCCGGTGAGACCAAACCCAGGCGCGGGATGGTAGCCACCCAGATACCTTGTACCACAACATTCACCCGCAGCATAGAGTCCTGGAAGGCTGGTGGCACATTTTGTATTAGTAACCCATATACCACCTGTCTGGGAAGCCACGAGCATATGCCCGTTGCCACCTGAAGTTTGATATTTGCCACGCTGGGCCGGGTCAAAGTCTACTCGTTCTTTAGGGTATGCGTTCAGTTGCCGTTTGCGCATCCTGTCTATATCTTTGGGAGTAGCGTCGTCGAGGTCCCAAAATATCGGTCCTTTGCCAGCGTGAATCAAAAACTCCATCGTAAGGTCTAATTCATAGGTATTACTTGTGTCTATCTTTTCACCTGCTATGTTCCTGAAATTCATGAAGACGTTCTCAGCGGCTATAGCGCGTCGTCCACCATTGGTACGCGCAGCGGGCCAGGTGTAAGCAAACTCCTTGGTGGTGAGCTCAGCCCCAGCCCTATAAGCCATTCCATCCCCATCGCCTCTTGCCAAACTGCTGAACCCGGCACTTACGACGGTAGCCTTTGCTTTGAAGATATATGTGTCACCGCTGACTACCGAAAAGCCGATGGCTCCAACTATTCTACCGTCCTGCTTTAGCAGGTCAGTGACCATGATTTTATCCATGATTCTAACGCCGCTCTTCTCTGCCTGCCGCCTCGCTGGAGGTCCTGTTGAAGTCCCCCCTATGCGAACTATTCCAAATGGAGGGTAACTTTTTACATACGGGATATCTTCTTCATTTTCTACGGGAAAGTCAGCACCCCAGGAAACGAGGTCTTGGTACGTCGCCCACGAGTCTCTGAAGACAATCTCAGTCCATTCACGGTTGTTGACATACTCACCCTTTTTATTAACTGCATCTATACAAGCATTCAGGTCAAGCCCCCATTCAGGATTGAAAACCATGTACCCCAGGAGAGCATCGGCAGTAGAGCCTGTATAGCCGGCAGAACCCTTGTCGACAATGGTTACATTGAGTCCCTGCTCTCTAGCCTTGATTGCGGCAAAACAACCGGCAATGCCTCCGCCGATAACCAGAATGTCAGTCTCAACCACGTTTTCTACTGTCATCAGTCTTTCTCCCACCGTATTAAAAGCATAATACAAGTCCTTTTTCGAGGCAACTATACCATCTTCGATAATAAAAATAAAAATTATGAGTCAATTCGGACTCTTGACAGAGCCGCAGAATAAGGCTAGACTAATACACAAAAACAAGGAGGTGCCCTATCGAGATAAGACTACTAACCGCAAAAGATTATAGTCAGACTAAGAAAGGAAGTTAAAGGAGAATGAAGAAGATTATCTGGATGTTGGTGAGCTGCCTGATGGTGCTATCCCTGGTAATGGCATCCTGCGCCCCGAAAGTAGTGGAAAAGGAGAAGGTGAAGGAGGAGGAGAAAGCAGTAGTAACAAAAAAAGTGGAGGAGGTGAAGGTAGAGAAAGAGGTGGTGAAACCCACAGTTGAAGTGCCAAAGTATGGTGGAGAGCTTGCCCTCAGCGCAGTGATGGACCCCATCATTTTTGATGAACGTGGCAGCCCTTTTCATGCCAACGCTTATACACTCCAGTTGACTAACGAGGAGCTGGTGATAGGCGACTGGGCAAGGGGACCTGCCGGCACCGGTGAGGCTGATTTTACACTCACCGTCGGTGGGTTTAGATTCATAACCGGCTGTCTCGCCGAGAGCTGGGAGATACCTAAACTGGGTCATATCATTTTCCACATCCGCAAGGGGGTGCACTACGCTCTTAACCCCAACAGTGAGGCAAGCCGCCTGGTCAACGGACGGGAACTCACCGCTTATGACGTGGCAACAACGCTGAATGAATATAAAACCACCCCTGGGTCAGCAGCTTCTTATGCCGACTTTGTCAAAGCCACGGTAACGGCTCCGGACAAGTGGACGGTTGATATACAGATTCCGCCGCAGTACATGGAGGACATCAGTGTGACTATGGACTACGCCAGTATCTGTGCGCCGGAGGTGTGGCAGAAATACGGCAGCATGCGCGACTGGCGGAATTCCGTTGGCACTGGTCCCTTCATCCTGACCGATTATATTGCCGGCAGTTTAGTTACTTTGTCCAGGAACCCAAACTACTGGATGAAGGACCCGGTGGGCCAGGGCAAGGGGAACCAGTTACCCTACCTGGATGGTGTCAAGTTCGTGATAATTCAGGATAACTCTACTCGATTGGCTGCCCTTCGGACGGGCAAGATTGACGTCCTTCACGGCATTACCTGGACAGATGCCGGGAGCTTAAGGAACACCTCTCCGGCGCTGCTGGAAAAGAAGTACTATGGTACCGGAGGAATGGCAATATCCATGAGGACAGACAAGCCGGAACTGCCTTTCTCGAAAAAGGACGTCCGCCGGGCACTGATGATGGCCACTGATTTTGAGACAATAAAGAAGGATTACTGCGGTGGCGATGCCCAGATACTGACCTGGCCAATAATTTACCAGAAGGAATACGCGGATGCCTACCTTCCTCTGGAAGAAGCGCCGGCATCGGTGCAGGAGCTTTATGTCTATAATCCGGATAAGGCAAGGCAACTTCTCAAAGACGCAGGGTATCCCAATGGCTTCAAGACTAAAATCGTCTGCACCTTCGCAGGGGTCGACTACCTGTCAATAATCAAGGATATGTGGGCGAAAGTAGGCGTTTCGCTGGAGATTGACCCCGTTGAGGTGGGTGCCTTCACCGGCATCACCGCAAAGAGAGAATACGACCAGATGATATTTAGCGGTGCCGGGCTCGTGGCTAACCTGTATATCATGGAGACCCTCAGGGGGCACATTGCCTTCGGAAACCTTAGCCATATTAACGACCCGCGTTGTGAAGAAGCCTACACTAAGATGTGCGAGTTGAGTGTCTTAAACCCGACCGAAGCCAACCGGGTACACAAGGAGCTTATGTCTTATGTCCTTGACCAGGCATGGGCAATCCCGTACGTGACTCCCGCCTCGTACAATATGTGGTGGCCCTGGTTGAAGAACTATCACGGTGAAAGTGACCTGGGCCGCAGTAACTTCCCTAAGTGGGCAAGGTTTGTCTGGATTGACCAGGGACTGAAGAAGTCCATGGGGTATTAGCCCTGCCATTGCAGAGACAACCATTAAAGGAAAGGGCAAGATATGAGAGAACGGGGGTTTTCATCCCCGTTCTCTTTGTTCCTTTACTTGACAAGGGTGTGGTAGCAATATAAGCTTTCTTTAATTGGGCTAAAAAACAAGCTTTTGAAGGCTCACCACCTGGGTAAGAAATCTCTATATGAGGAGAGAGATGACAATTATAGAGAAGAGCAGAAGTCTAACGGAGAAGCTTGAAGAGGAGCCATTTGGTGGTTGCACTCTAAGGGTTAGAAAAGCAAGACAAAGAGTGCGCAGTACTGTGCCCAGCGTATGCCTTGAGAAAGCAAAAATCATGACTGAGGTCTTTATGAAGACCGAAGGCGAAGCCAGGGTAATCAGAGAAGCCAGGGCTTTCAAGGAACTATGCGAACGAGGGACAATTTTTATTCAGGATGACGCACTAATTGTTGGTCAGCCGGGGAGCAAGATACGTGCCGGCATCCTTAGCCCGGAACAATGTGGGATGCTTAGCGATGAACTAGATACAATATCAACCAGACAATACGACCCCTTTGCCATCACCGAAGAAGAAAAAAGGTTGTTCAAGGAGTTCATAGAACCATATTGGAAAGGCCAATCGTTACGGCGTGAACGGATAGCGACAGCACCCGAGGAATTGCACCAACTTGAGGAAGCTTTGTTAATTGCTCGTGTAGGTGCAGCGTTACCTATACCGAATTACGAGCTGGTAATAAAAACCGGGTTCAACGGCATAAGAAAAAGAATAGAGGAGAAAGTAGCTTCTCTAGATACGGCCACAATTGAGCACCGTGAGAAAATAGTGTATTTGAATGCCTTGCTTGTAGTCTGTGACGGAATAGTCAGGCTTGCTAAAAGATATGCCCGCCTGGCGAGAAGAAAAGCTGGCGAAGAAAAGCAGCCTCAGAGGAAAGCCGAGCTGGAGAAAATAGCTGAAATTTGCCAGCAAGTACCCGCTAACCCGGCTAGAAGTTTCTGGGAGGCTCTGCAATCACTGTGGTTCTACCACGTTTGTTTGCGGATGGACAGCTCTAGTCCTTATAGCCCGGGGCGTATGGACCAGTACCTGTATCCGTACTATAAGAAGGATATAGAAGAAGGAAGGCTTACAAAAGAAGAAGCACAAGAGCTATTAGAGTGTTTATGGGTGAAATTTTCGGAGTTGAACCTGCTTTCAGATAAGCGTTTTGCTTCTTTCGTCCCCGGATATCCGACATTTGAACAGGTATGCTGTGGAGGAGTAACCAAGAACGGAGAAGATGGCGTAAATGAGCTTTCCTACATGATGATACAAGCTACCATGGACGTAAGATTACCCTGGCCGAACCTGGCAGTAAAATATAACAAGCAAAAGAACCCGGATTCATTTTTGCACAAGGCGACTGAGCTAGAGGCGCTTGGTACAGGACATCCACAATTCTACAGTGATGAAGCTGGCATAAAATATGCCATGGATATAGGCATACCCTTTGAGGATGCCTATAATTGGAGTCCATCCGGCTGCAAGGATTTGGCAATAATGGGGAAAATGGGTGGCGTGCGTGTCCCGGTGTCAATAAATATGGCAGCTGCTGTTGAACTTGCCTTGCTTAATGGTGTCGATAGGTTCACAGGCTCCCATCTGCCAGTGCCTCAAACGGGCGACCCCAGGAGTTTTGAAACCTACGAGGAGTTCAAAGAAGCCGTTAAGAGGCAGCTGGCATACCTGATAAAAAAGGGAGCAGAGCTTGCTCTGGTAATCGAGGCGACGATACGAGAAGAAAGGCCGGAGCTCGTAACTTCATTAAGCTTTGAAGACTGCATAGAGAATGCCAGGGGCTATCTGTCTGGCGGAGCAAAATACAATCCGGGTCCTGAACTCGTCATGGTGGGGAATGCCGATGTTTTTAACAGTCTGGCCTCTGTCAAGAAACTGATATATGATGAAAAGAAATTGACCTGGGAACAGCTTCTGAAAGCTCTGGATAACAATTTTGAAGGCTACCAGGAAATACGAGAAATGTGTCTGGCAGCTCCAAAGTATGGGAATGATATTTCAGAAGTTGATGAAATAGCGACGGAAATGACCCGATTTTCGGCTGAAGAGGTCAAGAAATATAGAGGACTAAGCGGAGGGGGGAGGGTAGCCGTGACCACCGCTGCCGCCTGGCATATCTGCCACGGCACGCGAGTGGGAGCTCTGCCTTCAGGAAGAAAAGCCTGGATGCCACTGGCCGACGGAATATCGCCAATGCAGAGTACTGATAGAAAAGGACCAACCGCGGCCTTAAAGTCTATTTCAAAATGTTGTCTTGACCTATATCGTTCACCATTGTTAAACATGAAGCTTGAGCCATCACTCTTCCGGGACGAGAGGGGGTTAGGAGACTTTATGGCTCTTATGAAAAGCTGGCATGACCTTGGCCTGTATCATGTTCAATTCAACGTAGTCTCCCCAGAGACACTGAGAGAAGCTCAAAAAATCCTGACAAATATCGCGATTTGATGGTGAGAGTATCGGGCTACTGTGCCTATTTTGTGGACTTATATAAGGACATCCAGGACGATATTATAGCGAGGACTACATTTGAGGCATCACGCTAATAATATCTGACTGACAAGGAGACCAAGCCGTCTGTTCGGTTCCTTCACTCAATAATAGAGTGGCACCTTTTACTTTGAGAGCAAGGTCAAGATACTGTAACTAGGTAACCAGAGCGGTTGACAGACCTGCTACCACTCTTGTAGTGGAACTGGTTTGCCAGAAAGTCAAGAACACACTCTAACATGCATGGTAAAAGGAATAGTACTAAATATTGAAAGATTTGCTATTCATGATGGCCCAGGTATCAGAACTGTGGTATTCATGAAAGGCTGTCCTCTAAAGTGTTTATGGTGCTCCACTGTTGACGGTCAAGATATATCGCCGGAAATGGAATACTTTGTTGACAAATGCATTAAGTGTCAAAGATGTGTAGAAGTCTGCCCTAATGGAGCAATCAAGCAATCGAATGCTGATGAGATAATAACTGACCGGCGCTATTGTGATAATTGTGGCAAGTGTGCTGAGGTATGCCCTACTGGTGCAAGGCAAATTGCCGGAGCGGAAATGACAGTGGAGCAGGTATTAGAAGAAGTGGAGAAAGACTCTTTATTCTATGCGAATTCCGGTGGAGGTGTTACGTTAAGCGGCGGTGAGCCGACAATGCAAGCCAGGTTCTCCCTGGGCATTCTTAAAGCTTGTAAGGAAAGAGGTATCCATACCGCTGTGGAAACGTGTGGTTATGTGAGATGGGAGACCTTGGATGAGATGCTAAAGTATTTAGATTTGGTATATATGGATATTAAGCATATGTCACCCGAGGAACATAAGAAACTCACCACAAAGAGCAATAGACTAATCTTGGAGAACGCCCGGAAGATGACGACGAAATATACGGCTAAACCGCTCATTATACGAATACCCGTGGTACCGGGCTACAATGACTCTGATGAAAATATCATCGCCACGGCACAATTTGTTCGTCAATTAAAAGGAGACCATAAAATTGAGCTTTTGCCATATCACAGATTAGGAGTCCCTAAGTACAGGGCTGTATCTAAGGAGTACCCTCTGTCTGATTTAGAACCCCCGTCTGAAGACCGTCTGCGTGGCTTGGAAAAGCTTGTTAAATCGTATGGTGTCGAGTCCCAAATAGGGGGTTAAGGTCAAGCCAAGGAGGCAATACTATGGGAATAATAAGTACATTAGAGAAAATCGTTGGCCCCCATAGAGTCTCAAGCTCTGAAGCCGTTTGCCTGAGCTATTCATATAACTGCTTTTTTGGCAAGGATATCGTAGTGAAGCCAGACATCGTAGTCATGGCGGAAACTGTGGAACAGGTCTCGGAAATAGTAAAGGCAGCAAATCAGTATAGGATACCGGTAACACCTAAGGGAGCTGTTGGCGGAGCTGGGCTCGGTGGTCCTTTGAAAGGAGGAATCCTGCTCGACCTGGCTCTTATGGATAGGATAGTACTAATTGATGCTACTAACATGAAAGCAGTAGCCGAAGCTGGATGTAGCTTCTTCAAGCTATCACAGGAATTATTTAAGAAAGGTTTAATGCTGCCGACAGCGGCGTATGGCCCGGGACCGAGCGTGGCGGCGTCAGCGATAACTCCAGCCAACGGCTTCGGTGAAACCAGGTACGGACCAAACATAGACCTGGTAGAAGGCTTCGAGGTTGTCCTTCCCTCCGGTGAGACAATTGGCGTGGGGTCTATGGCCTATTTCGACAGCGATTTTGGGCCATATTACCGTTATATCACCGGACCAGACCTCGTGGGACTATTCACGAGGTCTAACGGCGCCTTCGGCATCGTAACAAAAGTTGCCTATCGATGTCTGCGCCGGCCAAAACAGTGGGCTTTTCATGCCTATTGCTGGCCCTTAGAGAAGGTAGAAGAGTTCACCAAGGCGTTGATGGGAGCGGTAGCTGTCGAGGTGTTTGATGTCCACATCAATGATAAAGGGAGGCTCCGGGGGATGGGGCCCTTGCTGCCCGATAATGCTAACCTTGTTCTCATATTTATCGTAAACGCAGAGAACGAACTGGAGTTAGAGGGCAAAGAAGAAGTCATCAAGGGAATATGTGAGACCCACGCCGGCACTTATGTGCCGCGGCTAGCTGAGGATTTTCACACCCACTGGCCAACCGACTTTTTCCCTCTGGGACACCGCCCCCCGAGTTCCACTCCGCTAACCAAGAGACCACGTCGCCACCTATACATCTTTGATGAAGAGATCTATCCCACCTCATGGTTCCCTGCATGCTACACTAAGCGAATGGAACTATGCCAGAAGTATGGATTGTGGGAAGCAGCTGGCTATGACGGCTTCGTCATGAGTCCCCAGGTGATATCGGCGCAGACGACGATCGGGCTTGATGACAGTGACCCGGATACCGTCGCTCGGTACCATAAATGTCAAGCCGAATTCAGAGACTGGTTTGGGGAAAGGGGAGGGACATTTCAATACCGCTTGCCCCCGTTAGTACCCGACTATGTCTGGACAAACCAGTCGGGAGCATTCAATCTTTTACGAAGTATAAAGGCGCTTCTTGACCCCAACAATATTCTGAGCCCGGGAACGTTCGAACTAGGAGTGTCGCGAAGTGAAGGAATTAAAGAAAACGAATCTAAGGGAGTTTAAAGAGAGCTGGACTCTATGTTCTCAGTGTGCCGGGTGTTATTATAGAGGGCCGATTGTTCCCCATAACTGGCGCAAATTGCCACCTCCTGAGTGGTCGTCCCCCCGGCATAAATGCCCTTCCTTCGAGTATTTCCACTTTCGGGCCTACACTGCTGTTGGCAGAGGGAATCTGGCAATGGCCATTTTTGACGACAGGCAGTTCCCGGTCACGGATGACCTGATAAAGATTGTCTATACGTGTACCAGCTGTGGTATGTGCTCAGAGATTTGTCCGTCGTCTCAGCCACTCACAGCTATATGGGCTTTAAGGGAAGAACTGGTACAAAGAGGCGCACCGCGGCCAAAGCCAGTAGAGAGGATGGATGCTAACATAGAGAAGTCTAATAATATATTTGGTGCCAAAAGGCTGCCAAAAGTCCTCACGGGGATACCGGCTAGAGGCGCAAATGTATACTTTGCCGGTTGTATAGTGCGCTTTCGGGAGCCTGAAGTTGCTAGGGCTGCAATCGAGGTCTTAAAGGCAGCCGGCATGGACATTGCTTGCCTGGGTGAAGAGGAGAAATGCTGTGGCTTTGTTTCGGGACATGACGGTAACACCTGGCTACTTGAAGAGAAGGCTGCTCAAAATGTTGAAATATTGAAGAACGCCGGGGCTAAACAGGTAATTGTCTCCTGTGCCCATTGCTACAAGACCTTAAAAATTGACTACCCGCTAATAGTTGGCACTCTCCCTTTCAAAGTGGTACACATTGCCGAGCTCTTGGCAGAGCTTATTGATACAAAAAAGGTCAGGTTTACACAAGAGCTTAGAAAAGAAGTGACTTATCACGACCCCTGTTTTCTCGGCAGGCATAGCCAGGTTTACGATGAGCCAAGAAGGGTTTTGGCGGGCATACCGGGAATTAAGCTTATTGAGATGGAGCGGAACAGACGGTGGTCCTACTGCTGTGGGTCTGGAGCAAAGATAACTTCGAGTTGTTACCCAGAATTCACCATAGCTACCACAAAAGAACGGTTACTGGAAGGTAAGCAAGCTGCCAGCACTATAGTGACTGCATGTAGCACCTGCTATTCTCATATGTATAGGTCGGTAAAAAAAGAGGGGATGGAACTGCAGATATACGACCTCCCGGTTCTGGTGGCAGAGGCGATGGGAATTTGACTAGAGCCCTACCCAGCCGCTTCGTTGTCCCGGGAGACTCTAACCCGCTCCCTGTTCCTGCTCTCGGCGACTGGTCTGGCTCTCTAAACCAGCGCTTCTCAGGAGATACAGCCATGAGGGCAATTCCCTCGGAAAGAGTCTTATCTAAAGCAGACCATCTTTATCTGAGCTTTTACTGGTTTTCGCTAAACTTCCACTGAGGGCAATGCTCACCGTTCTCCTGCCTGTTGAGGTGCTTGCCCGTTCCCCGGAAGCCACCAAAGCACTTTACCTAGGGCTGTGGCTCACATCTAAGTTGCACCTTTTAGCGGAGTGTTCAACCTGTTATGTCGGGAGCATTCCGAGTTTTTAAGTTTCCATGCTTTGGATAGCGAGCTTACCCTATCATTCTAAGGGCGGCGTGTATTTTTTTCATGAAATCGCAAGGTAATTGCGTGGTGGTAAAATGGGTTGGGGAAAAATGATTTCCCCTTGCAAAAATGAAGACTCTTGAAAGCCAAGTCGTTTAAACTAACCTTGACGGAGGTGAGTTATGGCCGAAGAATATATCCAGGTGTCTACGACAATTGAGAAAAAAGAAAATGCTGAAAAGATAGCCAAAACATTGGTGGAAAAGAGATTGGCGGCATGTATCCAGATACTTGGACCGATAGTTAGCACCTATCGGTGGAAAGGTAATGTGGAGACGGCGGGAGAATGGATATGTTTCATTAAAAGTAAGCGAGCTCTCTATGATAAACTTGAGAAAGCGATTA
This sequence comes from Dehalococcoidales bacterium, assembly GCA_034432095.1. Taxonomy (GTDB): domain Bacteria; phylum Chloroflexota; class Dehalococcoidia; order Dehalococcoidales; family UBA2162; genus DAOUCV01. The sequence continues at coordinate 4,106 of DAOUCV010000097.1, read as the reverse complement.
AAGAGATGCACCCTTATGAGACGCCAGAGATAGTTGCTATGCCTATTATCAGTGGTAGCAAAGAGTATCTGGAATGGCTTAATAGTGAACTCCAGAGTAGGTAGAAAGTACGGTGTTGGGGGCCACCCATCCCGGTGAGACCTGTCGGACTCTTGCTCGAAGTAAGAGTTATTCAAAATGTGCGGTTGAGGTCTCAATTGCTTAGATTACTTGAACGGATTAATTGTCCGAAACCCCTTGACAGCGGGGATAACATATAATATATACACTAGAAGCCTCGCAAAAGCCAAATTATGAGAGATTGTTTAGTAACTCCTCAAAAATCTCTATACCAAGGTAGCCAGCCAGGCTCGGAGAGGTTATACTGAGAGAAAAAGCTGGAGACTAAAGGATGGCGAAGGTAAGGGGCAAACAAATGTGGACTCTTACTTTGGCAACTTCTTTTATGGCCAGAAGGTGTCCCGGAACCTTCTCCCTGAGAAGGCTAAATGAAGTTACAGACTTATAGACTGGAGCCGCTTCACCAAGCGGTCCTTGGCTATTACCGGGCAAGAGTGAGGTAGGCCAGGCTTCCCCACTTGCTTGAGGCGGTTCTTTAATCAAGAGATACTTCATCAAGGCGTGGTTACCGGTTGGCAGATGACTTCGGGAGCTATTGTTTAATCAGGAGAGCAATGGACTACCCAGCTCAGCTAAGCTCTCCTGACCTTAACTGCCACGAGGCTGTTTAAGAATGAAGGCATATTTTGCGGCTCTTCAGGACATCTCTGAAGCTGGGAGATATCAAAACTCACTAAGAAGCTGGAGTAAAGCATTCTCAAATTGGCCGAAAATGAAGCTAAAATCAAAATCAAACAGCCTCGTCCACTCACAGGGGGTGCAGTCCAGACACACTAATACTCCGAATATCGTATTAGTTAATGGTAACCTAAAATAGAAATAAAAACACTACGTGTGGAGAAAGGAGCATAAACCAGATGAGCAAAATCATGACCATGCAAGAGGCAATTTCTAGGTATGTTAGGAGCGGAAGTTTACTCTTTATAGGAGGGATGCAGCACGGAGAGCCTTCTGCGGCGGTACATGAGATATTGCGGCAAAGAATAGACCATCTGGAAATAGTATCCTGTCTGACAATAACTACCAGCCTGTTAATCGGCGAAGGACGAGTGGACCGAATGTTCACCGGTTATTACGGTCAGGATATTAAAAGGTCCTACTGGCTGAGCAGAGCTAAGAGTATGGGCAAGTATCCCGTTTTCCAGGAATATTCTCACTTCGGTATCGCTCAAGCTCTCCTCGCCGGACAGATGGGTATTCCATATCTCCCAATCCGCAGTCAGGTCGGCTCGGACATGCTGAAGTACAATCCGAATATCAAGGTGATAGACGACCCGTTTACCGGAGGCAAGATCGGCGCTGTCAGGGCAATCGTGCCTGATGTGGGCATTCTACATGTGCAGCGCTGCGATAAGAACGGAAATGCGCAGAAATGGGGCTCTCTGGGGGTAGACGCCGAGGGAATCAACGCCAGCCGTACCGTGATAATAACCACGGAAAAAATCGTCGATAGTGATGTCATCCGTCGAGACCCAAATCGGACGATCATCCCCGGATACCGTGTCGCTGCCGTTGTAGAACAGCCCTGGGGGGCATATCCAATGCATTTGTCGGGATGCTATTCAGGCGATTGGCCAAGATTTCTGGCAAATCTCAATTCAGAAGATGGCTATCTTAACTACATGGAAAAGTTCGTCTACGGTGTTAAGAACTGGGACGAGTTTATGAAGCTGATGAGAGAGGCAAAAGGCGATGATTATTTTAAGAGACTTGAGGTGAAGTTAGAACCGAGCGAGCCGATATACACAGGCTGGGAGGTGAAAGCATGATGAGTCAAGAAAATCCAACTTTAGATTTTGATGCTAATGACCAGATGGTTATAGCCGCGGCTCATTTAATAAGAGACGATGACGTAGCGTACGTGGGAGTCGGACTTCCGATGTTGGCAGCCTTGCTGGCTAAACGCACCCATGCTCCCAACTTCACTATCGTTCTTGAGAACGGCATAATAAGGACGGGGGAGTTTGAATTACCTGGTGGTACGGATACGCTCGGGACTCAATTTCATGCTGATAAACTGGCCGGTCTGAATTACATCAGCTATCTCGGGCAGGCAGGCTACATAAATCTGGGGTTCATTGGTGCCGGTCAAATCGACCGATATGGTAATGTCAATGATACCGTGATAGGGGATTATCATAATCCTATCCACCGCTTTCCGGGGAGCGGAGGTGCCAATGATGTGATGAGTTTCTGTGCGCGCACCTGTGTGGTGCTGAACCAGACAAAGCGACGTTTCCCGGAGAGAGTGGACTTTATAACCTGCCCCGGTTTCTTTGACGGCAAGCCTGGACGAAGGGAAGAGCTGGGAATCAGACCGGGCACCGGGCCGGTAGCAGTGGTGACAGACCTGGGCTACTATGAATTTGAAAACGGTGAAATGGTGCTGAAGACAATTCATACCGCGTGCGGGGTTACGCTGGATAAAGTGAAAGCCGAGACCGGTTGGGACCTTAGAATATCTCCTGATTTGAAAGATACTCCTCCGCCCACAACTGAAGAGTTACGCATCTTACGTGAAATAGCTGCTCCACTGCTGGCATTTCACCGGGCGGTCGATCTGGAACCGAGATAAGGAGAAACACAACCGGGTTTTTCATAGATGAGGCGAAGAAGCGGTGGAGTGCTGCCCCGAGGTCAGCCATAATGTTGCCACAGAAGAGTTGCTTCTCGTCAGTCAAGTCCAAAGATCGATATGCCTCCAACATCTTGGCTTCCCGTCTTTAAAGGAATTTGCGCACGTCAGTCACTTTAACCGGCCGCTTAGGAGGGCGAGCAAACAGCATAATTACTGACACGGCTATGGCTATGACCAGCATAACCTGCAGGGCAAATAGGTAGCTGCCGGTGCGGTCGTAAATCCAGCCGACATAGACGGGCGCCAGCACTGAAAACGGCGTCATAATCATCGTCGTCATCCCCTGAATGGAGCCTAAACTCTTCCGCCCGAAGTAGCGCGCATTCAAAGCCGGATGCAGGATGGTATTGGCAGTGAAGCCTATATAGAAGGTGATGAGCAAGACCTGCGCCATAACCACCGTAGGGTCAAACAGGAAGCAGGCAACGCCAACCGCTATTATCACACAGGTTCCAGCCAGTAAAAAGCGCAGGTGGTGCTTACTGGCGCGGTCAGCCAGAAGACCTGCCAGCAGCCTCGTAGGCATAGCCGCAGCGCCGGCTATGGCGAACATTAACGCCGCCTTGACCGGTTCTATCTTCATATCGGTTAACAAAGGCATACCGTGAACCATAATGGGTGATGAAACTAGAGCATTCACAGAAAAGGCTACGGCAAGTAGCCAGTAAGCGGGAGTTCGTATCGCTTGCCTCAGGGTGAATTCTGTTTCCTGGGTTTCCTCGGCGTACTCTATTCCTCTGGTTATTACCTCGTTCGTATCCGCAGCCGATGTCGCTTCATTGGAGGCGCCGTCAGGGAGTAAACCGTAGTACTCAGGTCGCTGGGGTTTGACAAAGAGCACGATGAGCGGTATTCCCACAACCCAGGTTACTACTCCCCCCAGGACACAGGTCATCCGCCATTCTAGTATGCCGAGGAGCCAGGTAATTAATGGCAAGACCGCTATGGTAGCCAGCCCCTGAAAAACGGCTCTGATACTCAACGCTGTTCCTCTTTTCCTGACGAACCAGTTGGATATCGCCTTGTTTATTGGTATTGCCAGGGCGATATTAAGCCCGCTCGCAGCAATGCCCCCCCAGACCACATAGAAAGCCCACAGTGAGTTCACAAAGCTCATCAGAATGAACCCCAGACCCATGATGAAACAGCCGAAGACAATGACCCACTTCGGACCGTATTTATCGGTAAACCAGCCAGTCACCGGCGCTTCAAGCCCGCCTTCGAACCTGCCGATACCCGCCGCAACCGATGCTGCCGCACGACTGAGCCCCAGGTCATCAGCTATCGGCTTGAACATCGCTGAGAAGCCCTGGGTAATAAAGCCATGTCCCCAGAGGGTGACAAAGCT
>DAOUCV010000096.1:0-23219 GCA_034432095.1 Dehalococcoidales bacterium | reverse complement strand
GTCTATGTATAATAGTACTAATATTACTAGAAGTTTTTTTCAAGTAATAAAATACAAGTAATATAAAGCTACTAAACAATTTCCTGAACCACTATACTAGAACAATAGGCGATTTGTCAAGAGCCTGTTTCTGGTGGATTTAGAGCTAGTATATCCGGGATGAAAATTGATTTAGCAGCCAAAGTTGAGGGTCGGTATGAGGAGAGGTTTTACTAGCAGGCGCTGTCCGAAGTGTAATGGCAATCTCTTCATCGAAGAAAATATCTATCCTGAACTTGGGGGGGACTGCCATAGCTGGTATGAGTGGTGCCTACAGTGTGGTTACCAACATAACCTGCAGACTACCACGGCGTCAGTGGAAGAACTTGAGGCAGTACAAACAACGAAGGAAACTATAAACATACAGTGAGGAATAGGAAAGCCCTCCTTCTATGAGGGGAAGAGGAAAGCGGTTCGGGTCAGCATTTAAGGAGGCAAAAGGGTTTTATTCGAGGGCACAGGCACTAGCTATTACTGAGCTAGAGTGCACCACTGAGGGGTGTTCTGGTGCCGGTGGTTCTAACGTTCTCAAAAAGCAAATAGCCTAGAGACACCCCTATCTTGAACAAGGCATGAAAGGTCCTCAAAGTTTGGGGTTGCTATAAGCCTTTTAATATGTTATAATTTTACAATATAATTTTGGCTAAAATAAGAATTTAAGGAGGATAAATGACAAAAACGGTAACTCTGGTTAAAAGCCAAGTCTTCGAGGAAGCGGAGGAAGAACCCCCAGGTAAACGCGCCACATTAGATGGAACCGCTGAAGAAGAACCCCCTGGTAAGACGGTCGGTCTTGTTCGGAGAAGATTCTTCAGTCAGGTTACAGATGAGGATTGGAACGACTGGAAGTGGCAATTCCGCAACCGCATCACCAAAGTTGAAGAACTGGCAAGGTTTATTCCCCTCTCAACTCATGAGCAGATACAGCTCAAGTTTGTAACTACTCAATATCCCCTCTCCGTAACACCCTACTACCTGTCTTTGATAGACCCCTATGAACCGAATGACCCCATCAGAACGCAGTCCGTACCTTCTTTTGAAGAGATTGCCCTCGCTAACATGGGTGTAGCCGACCCCCTAGACGAAAAACGGGACTCTGTTGTCCCGGGACTGGTACACCGCTATCCTGACCGGGTCCTGATGGTATTGACCGACATCTGCCCGATGCTATGCCGTCACTGCACCCGCAAAAGGGAATGGCGGAACGGCGGCTGGGTGCGTACTCCGGCTGAAGTTGAAGCCATGCTGGAATATATACGACACCATAAAGCCGTCAGGGATGTCATTATCTCGGGGGGTGACCCCCTTTCCCTTTCTACCCGCCGTCTGGAGGAGGTCATTTCCAGGATAAGGGAGATAAAACACGTGGAGATTATCCGTATCGGCTCCAGGTTTCCGGTGGTATTGCCCCAGCGTATAGACCACGAACTGTGTGCCATGCTGGCTAAGTACGGACCTATATGGCTTAATACCCACTTCAATCACGTACGAGAGATAACCCCGGAAGCGGCTGAGGCGTGTGACCGTCTGGTGCGGAGTGGAGTCCCGGTAAATAATCAGTCGGTACTACTACGTGGTGTCAACGATACCGTTGAGGCGCAGATGGAACTATGCCACGGTCTTCTCAGGATAAAGGTACGTCCTTACTACCTCTTCCAGTGTGACGAGGTTCAGGGCACCGAGCACCTGCGCACCCCCGTGGAGGTGGGCATAAAGATAATTAAGGGAATGCGGGGATATACCTCGGGACTGGCGGTTCCCACCTTCGTTGTAGACCTGCCTCACGGTGGCGGGAAGGTCCCTCTTCAGCCAAACTATGTCCTGGCTCATGCTGAAGATGAGTTGCTCCTGAGGAACTACCAGGACCGCATCTACCGCTACCGCAACCCCGGGAAGCACATACAGGAAGAATTTCCTGTCGAGCTGTTGAGTCCCGCTGATAATGCCGTGGCAAGCTTGTCTGCCACGGGAGAATCTAGAGTAGGAGCTCGAAGTGCGGATAGGGTTGTCGTATGACCTTAAGGAAGCTGTCCAAGCAGAACAGACTGTCAGCGATGATGCTTTTGAAGAATATGACTCCTGGGAGACGATAGAGCTGATAGCCACCTCAATAGAGGCTGGTGGTCATACTGTAGTCAGGCTTGGTGGCGGTAGGGGGTTCCTGGTCAACATTCTTCGGGAAAAGGTGGACTTTGTCTTTAACATTGCCGAAGGGCGAGGTAATTATCGTAGCCGGGAAGCCCAGGTGCCTTCGGTGCTGGAGATGCTTGACATTCCCTATTCTGGTTCTGACCCGCAGTGTCTTGCCATATGTCTGGATAAGCCCTTAGCGAGCAGGCTAGTCGAATCAGCCGGAGTATGTACCCCGAAGCGGCAGGTAATAAGCGGCCATGAGCTTGGTGGGATGGTTGATTCTTTTTTCCCTTTCCCGGCGATAATAAAACCAGCGCATGAAGGTTCAAGCAAGGGGATTCGGCTCACTTCGGTGGTAGAAAACCCTGAACAGGCGGGCGAGGCTATAGAGAAGCTGTTGAAGCACTACCGGCAGCCAGTAATGCTCGAAGAGTTCATTGAGGGTGAGGAGGTCACGGTGGGAATTATCGGGAACTCTCCTGTCAAAGTGCTGGGTATGATGCGTATAGTTCCGAAGGTAAGGAGTGGTCATTTCGTCTACTCGCTTGAAGTAAAACGTAATTACAAAGAGCTGGTTGAGTATGAGTGCCCGGCCCGTCTCGAACCGAAGATTTTGCAGAATCTGGAGGTCTCGGCTCTTAATGCCTTCAAGGCTCTGGGGTGCCGTGACTTCGCCCGGCTGGACTTCAGGGTTAGCCCTGAAGGGGTGCCATATTTTCTTGAAATAAATCCCCTGCCCGGACTGGGTACCCACAGCGACCTGGTCATCATGGCGCAAAAGCTGGGGTGGACTCATGAGGAGCTTATCACTGGGGTGCTTAATGCTGCTCTTAAGAGGTACCCGCAGTGCATGCGCGTGTAGCCATTGTCTACAATGAGCCGTCTTTTTCACGCTACAATGTTGTTGGTGAAGAAAGGGCGGTGTTTAGCGTCCTTGAGGCAGTGAAGGCGGTACACCAGGCTTTGTCTGAGCTTGACTTTAGCATTGTTGAAGTTCCTCTGGTGATGCCGATGGAGCAGGCTAGAAGGAAACTGAAAGCCCTTCATGTAGATCTGGTCTTCAATCTCTTCGAGGGATTCCCCGGTTATCCCGAGACTGAAGTTATAGTACCAGAAATCCTGTCGGAAATAGGCATTCCTTTCACTGGCTGTACCGGTCCGGTGCTAAGGTTGTGTCTTGATAAGGCTGAGACAAAGCTGGTTCTGAAAGATGCTGGCATAAAGACGCCGGACTTTCAGCTCCTGAATCCTGAGACTCTAGACATGTTCCGGCTGGGTTATCCCTGCATCGTGAAACCTCGCTGTGAGGATGCCAGCAGTGGTCTATCGGCACAGAGCGTAGTCTATGATTTTCCGGCTCTGAAAAGACAGGTTGTCATGATAAGCGCCTCTTACGGTGGCGATGCCCTTGTTGAGAAGTTCATTGATGGTCGTGAGTTCAACGCCACCGTTCTGGGTAACTCCGAATTCACCGTCCTGCCCGTATCTGAAATCGTCTATTCCCTCCCTGCCGGAATGCCTAAAATCCTTACCTTTGCCGCTAAATGGGAGCCTGATAATCTTTACTTTTCAGGTACCACAGCCGTCTGTCCGGCTGACCTTGTGGCTGAAGAGCACAAACACATCACTGAGATGGTAAAAACAGTCTACCGGCTGCTTGGCTGCCGGGGTTACGCCAGAATAGATATGCGGATGGACCGGGAGGGACAGCTAAACGTCCTTGAGTTGAACCCTAATCCTGATGTCTCTCCTGACGCAGGCGCCGCACGTCAGGCGCGAGCCGCCGGGATGACCTATACCCAGTTTATCAAGAAGATTGTGGAACTGGCTCTGGAGAAGAAATAGCTGTGGGCATCCATATCCGTGTCATGACCAAAGAAGATAAACCCGCCATAATGCAAATACTGCGCAACACTCCGGAATTCAAGCCGTCCGAGGTCGTTATCGCCGAGGAGGTAATTGACAGTTACCTGAAAGACCCCTGCCGGTCAGGCTATCATATTCTGGTGGCTGAACTTGACTCAACTGTTACCGGTTACATTTGCTTTGGCCCCACTCCGTTGACGGAGGGAACCTGGGACATATACTGGATGGCGGTGGCACAGGACAGGCGAAAGCAGGGAATTGGCAGCGTTCTCCTTGACTCTGCTGAAAAAAACATCAGGGAAGCTGAGGGTAGGCTATCTATCATTGAGACGTCATCTCAACCGTCATATGCCAATACCAGGCACTTCTACAGTCGTCACGGTTACGAGGTAATAGCCCGTATCCCTGATTTTTATGCCCTCGGAGATGATAAAGTTATATTGCAGAAGCGGTTGAGGTAAAGCCGGAAGATGAAATACGCTCAACGAACCTCTCAGTGCTGACCATGTGTTTGTCCAGACCAAGAGAGCGGTAGTCTTTACCCTGCGCCAGCCCGACCAGTTGACTGATGTAAATAATTGGTATTCCGTATTCTTTCTTATTTCTCTGCCCGGCCATTTCCTGCCGCATATCAAGGTTGGCATGGCAGAGGGGGCAGGCTACAGCAATGGCGTCGGCATGGACTAGCTCCGCCGCTTCAAGGATGTTGCCCACCAGTCTCAGGACAATATCGGTTCTACTGAAAGTGAAGCTCGCACCGCAGCATTCAGTCTTGTGAGACCAGTCCAGTGGCTCAGCACCCAGGATGGTAACAATCTGGTCCATAGTCACTGGATTCTCGGCGTCATCAAAATCGACCACTTCAGGAGGACGTGCCAGCAGACAGCCGTAATAACAGGCAATCTTCATCCCCGTAAGTGGTCTAACTACACTTGATTTCAGGGGCTCTTTGTTATCAGTAAGCACCTCGGTGAGGTGTTTTACGCTCACCGTTCCCCGGTAATCCTGTCCGGCAAGTTCATTAATGCGTTTGAGCAGTTCCCTGTCCCTGGCAGTCTTTATGTTCGCCAGCTTTAACCGGCTATAGCAGGCGGCACAGGGAACAAGGAGAGGACTCAGGCTGTTTTGCTCTGCCAGACCCAGAACTCTGACTGATAAGGCAAGGTCCAGTTCCTCGCTCGTCTCGTGACCGGCGGTGGCACCGCAGCAGTTCCAATCGGGAACCTCTTTAAGCCCAATCCCCATACCCTTAAAGCATTCTTCTATTGAGAGGGCGAACTCTTTAGCGGTGCCGTGGAGCGAACAGCCGGGATAGTATCCGTAGTCCATCTAACTCTTCCCCCTGATGAACCGCTGACTTTTAGCAAATACGTCTTTTATACGGTTCCTGTCCATAATATTCTGACCGAAGAGGGCTATCTTGCCCTTTCGTAGCAGGTTGAGTGCCAGACCGATATTGTTAAATAGCTGGCGTGAAGCCAGACTGTATCTCACCGATAGCTCAAGCTCATTGAGGCGACCGTGTTTCTTGATAGAATCGAGGAAGAGCTTGTTGAAATTGGTAATCGCCGGCTGGGATGAAGAATAGCCTTCATTCACCGATATTTTCCTCAGAGTGTCCATTACCCTGGCAATATCTATATCCGCGGGACATCGGGTAGTGCAGGTCTCACAGGAAAGACAGAGCCAGATGGTAGAAGAGGCTAGAACCCTGTCCCGGTCGTTTATCTGCACCAGGCGCATTACCTGGTTGGGCGATACATCCATATCTATGGCTACAGGGCATCCGGCAGTACACTTGCCGCACTGATAGCACCGTGAGACATCCTCATTACCCAAGTCCTTTACCAGGTCCCGGAAGCTATGAATGCTCTCCCTATTCATTAGGTGAACCACTGGCGACCTCCTTGGCAGGCTTCTCGAAAGGTGCTGAAATCTGAGCGAATATCTGAGAGTTATTGAAGCCGTTGAGCGTTATAGCCTCGGCGGCGCAGGTAGCGGCACAGGTCCCGCACCCCTGGCACAGCGACGGAATAACCCGGGACACTGTCCTTGAGTCTACTTTGTCAGCGACAATCGCCTCAAAAGGACAGACATTGACGCAGGTAAGGCAGCCACTGCACCTTTCGGTGTTAACCTTGGCGATGCGTGCCTCCAGGGTGAGCTCATCATGCGATAGGATGCCGCATACCTTAGCGGCGGCGGCACTGCCCGTGGCTACTGCTTCGGGAATATCCATCGGGGACTGGCAGCACCCCGCCAGGAAGATGCCCCTGGTTACGCTTTCTACCGGTCTCAATTTCGGGTGGGCTTCGGTGAAGATGGCATACTGGTCATACGGGATGCTCAGCCGGCGACCCATCTCAGCCGCATCGGGCTGAGGCACCACTGCGGTAGCCAGTACCACCAGGTCAGCTTCAACTTCAATGGGAGTGCCCGCCAGCGTATCAGCTCCTTTGACAACGAGCTTGTCGCCCTTCTGGTATATCCGGGAAACCCTGCCCCTTATGTACATCGCCCCATAATCACGCTGGGCTTTCAGAATAAACTGCTCGTAGTTCTTTTTGGTTGCCCTGATATCGATATAGAAAACGAAGGCCTGGGAATCTGGGACATGCTCTCTGAGCAGTATGGCGTGCTTGGCGGTATACATACAGCAGATTCCGGAGCAATACGGGACTCCTTTGGCTTCATCCCGTGAGCCAACACATTGCACAAAGACAACAGTCTTGGGTTCTTTGCCATCGGAGGGTCTCACTATCTTCCCGCCGGTAGGTCCGGAGGCTTGAAGCATACGCTCAAAATGAAGCCCGGTAATAACATCTTTGTACCGCCCGGCACCATATTCTCCGTAATACTTTTCCCAGGGGATAAGGGAATAGCCGGTAGCTACCACAATAGCGCCAAATGTCTCACTGATTATCTCGTCCTTCTGGTCAAAGTCTATCGCCCCGGCGGCACAGAACTTCTCGCAGGCCCGGCATTTACCCCTGAGAAAGTAGGCACAGTGCTCCCGGTCAATAACTGGCACATTGGGCACTGCCTGAGGGAAGGGGGTATATATTGCTTTTCGGGTGCCGAGCCCTAAATCCCACTCACTGGGCACCTTGAAGGGACACTTCTCCATACAGGTACCGCAGCCGGTGCACTTGCTCATATCCACGGAGCGGGCTTTCTTTCGAATCTTCACCTCAAAATTCCCCACATAGCCCTTTACTTCTTCCACCTCGGAGTAGGTGAGGATTTGGATGTTTTTGTCCTTGGATGATTCCACCATCCTGGGGGTCAGTATTCAGGCACCGCAGTCTAATGTGGGGAAGGTCTTGTCCAGCTGAGCCATCTTTCCCCCGATGGTGGGGAGTCTCTCCACCAGGGTAACCTTGTAGCCGGCGGCGCTGATATCTAGGGCTGCCTGAATGCCAGCGATGCCGCCGCCAATAACCAGAGCTTTTCTATTTACTTTAACCTGACCGGACGTCAGCGGCTCAAGCCTCTTCGCTTTGGCTACTGCCATTTCAACTAGCTTGATTGCCTTTTGGGTGGCGGTTTCTTTATCATGGTGTACCCAGGAACACTGCTCCCTGATATTAGCCATCTCCAGCAGGTAAGGATTCAGTCCGGCGCTCTTGATGCATTCCTGAAAGGTAACTTCGTGCATACGGGGGGAACAGGAAGCCACCACTACTCGGTCGAGTTTTTGTTCCATAATGGCTCTTCTGATGTTTGCCTGCCCTGTTTCAGAACAGGTATAGGAGTTTTCCTCGGCGTAGACCACGCCGGAAAGTTTCCTCGCTGCCTCCACTACGGCGGGAACCTCTACGGTGGCAGCGATATTGGTGCCACAGCGACAAACGAAAACGCCTATTCTCTCCATATATTTATCCCCCCTTCAAATCTTCTCCACCTTAACCGCACAGACCTTGAGCTCCGGTATTTTGGCTACCGGGTCGAGCGCCGAGTTGGTCAGGACGTTGGCGGCACTCTCAGCAAAGTGAAATGGAATAAAGACAACCCCTTTATCTACCTTCGGAGTTATCTGAGCTTTTATTCTGATTTCACCCCGACGTGATGCCACCTTGACCGTTTCATCGTTAGCTATATTCAATCTCTCAGCATCAAGAGGATTTATCTCGATAAAGCCCTCACTGAGCTCGCTCTCCAATGTTGGCGAGTTTCTGGTGAGAGTCCCTGTATGGTACTGGAACATTCCTCTTCCTGTAGTTAATGTCAGGGGATACTGCTCGTCAGGCAACTCGGCTGGCTCCCTGAAATCAACCGGGGTGAAAGTCCCCAAGCCTTTGGTGAATTTATCCCTGTGCAGGAATTCAGTGCCCGGGTCGTCGTTTGAGCGACAGGGCCATTGTATTCCCTCTTTATCTAATCTGGAATAAGAGATGCCCTGATAGCTCGGGGTCAATCTGGTTATCTCTGCAAAGACCTCTTCAGGGGATTGGTAGTCGAAACCCTTACCTCCCGTCTCCTTAGCCAGTTGACATATAGTCTGCCAGTCCGGTTTTGATTCGCCGATAGGCTCAATGGCTTTCCTTATCCTCTGCACCCGGCGGTCAGTCCCGGTGAAGGTTCCATCTTTTTCTGCCCAGCTTGCTCCGGCTAATACAATATCAGCCAGTTGTGCCGTCTCGGTGAGGAATATATCCTGAACCGCCAGGAATTCCAGATTTTCTAAAGCTTCTTTTACATGGGCTATGTCGGGGTCGGAGAGGAGGGGGTTCTCACCAAGAATAAACATGGCTTTGAGCTTCCCCTCCGCTGCCCCATTCATCATCTCCATCAGGGTCAGCCCGACTTGTGCCGGCAGCTTCACACCCCAGGCTTCCTCAAACTTCTTTCGGGCGTTTTCATCGGTGACTGCCTGGTATGCGGTGAAAACATTGGGTAAACCGCCCATGTCACAGGCACCCTGCACATTATTCTGCCCCCGTAGAGGATTGACTCCACTGCCTCTCTTGCCGATGTTTCCCGTTAGCATTGCCAGATTGCAGAGAGAGAGGGCATTATCTGTCCCCGATGTGTGCTGGGTGATGCCCATAGCATATAGTATGGCTGATCTCTCCGATTTGGCATATATCTCGGCAGCACGGAACAAATCGTCCCTGGGGATGCCGGTTATCTGTTCCACCTTCTCCGGAGGATACTCCTTGACCTTCTCTCGAACCGCCTCGAAGCCCTCAGTCCGGTTCTTGATGAAATCATCGTCCTGCCAGCCTTGAGAAATAATAATGTTCATCATACCGTTTATCCAGGCGACATCTGTGCCCGGTCGCTGGCGGAGGTAGAGGTCAGCATAGTCAGCAAGCTGGATTCTCCGCGGCTCAATAACAATCAGCTTGGCGCCTCTCTCTTTAGCTTTGAAGACACGCGAGGCGATAAGCGGGTGAGTCTCGGTGGTATTTGAGCCAGTAATTAATATGCAGTCTGCCTCTTCTAAATCGGGAATAGAATTTGTCATTGCTCCACTACCGAATGCTCTGGCTAGACCAGCCACGGTGGGGGAATGTCAGAGGCGGGCACAGTGGTCAATGTTATTTGTCCCCAGGACAGCCCGGGTAAATTTCATCAGCAGGTAGTTTTCTTCGTTGGTGCATTTTGCTGAAGTCAGTACCCCAATAGAGTCGGGGCCATACTGGTCGCGGACCCGTTTCAGCTCTTTAGCCGTATATCCAATAGCTTCCTCCCAGCTAACTTCGGAAAAACCGCCGTTCTTTTTCATCAGGGGTTTTTTCAGCCTCTTGTCGCTAGAAATAAATTCATGGGCGTTCCATCCCTTGATGCATAGCGCTCCCTGATTGACGGGATGGCTCACGGTGGGAAGGACACCGATAACCTCCCCATCCAGCACCTCAAGATACATTCCGCACCCACATCCGCAGTAAGGACATATAGTTAAGACTGTTCTGTAATCCATAGCACCTTTAAGCTACCTTAGTCCTTTCTTCTAATGCACCCAGTGGTGACTTCTCTTCGACGGCTCTCCCTGGAACATAGTTAAAGAGTTTATTCATGACCTGTCCCATCTTTCGATATATAGTCCTTAGCGGTATGCCTGCGGGACAAGCCTGTTCACATAGCCCGCAGTCAATGCACCTTTCTATCATGTGACAGGCTTTTATCAGGTGAAACACCGGAGTATCGGGAGGTATTTTGCCTCCGGGGACAAGGAGCCTGTCTTCCAGGGCACACTCGGTACAGTAACAGACCGGGCATATATTACGACAACCATAGCACTTGATACACTTACCGAATTGGTTCAGCCAGTAGCGGAGCCGGTCATCGACTGCCATCTGCTCGATTTGGGATAGAAGCTCGTCAGTCGTTACACCCTTAACCTTCTCCCCGGCATCGATTTGTGTGGGATAGGGCGTGGGGCAGCGGCACTTTTCGGCTAATTGTTGCGTGCAGGCAACCCCAAACCTGACTATTCTTTTCTCATCAAGCTGGTTTGCCTTCAAAAGTTCAATTATTGCCTTTTCATCACAGCCCCTGACCATGACTCCGAGAGTTTTCTCAGGATGTTTTGCCGCAATCCTTCCCAGTATCTTGGCCAGAGGATAACGCTTGTCCTCCAGTGTCAGGAGTTCCAGCTCATCCAGGTTATCCCGAGTCACTAAATAAGGGGATACGTGTCCCCCCTCATTCTTCAGACCAAGGAACCCTGAGATGGTTCCGGTTTCAAGTGCTTGCTTTACTTTCTCTTTGAGTTCTTCCACCAGTTTTATCCTTTAATGGCGATGGTCCCAGGCTTCGAATCTGCTCGGTGAATTCAGCCACCACTGAGGCGAATTTATCGCCCTCTGAGGCAGAGACCCACTCTAGCCTTAGCCGTTCCGGTGATATGCCAATGAAACCTAAGAGCTCTCTAGTTACTGGTATCCTCTTTGCGGTCATGTAATTGCCTTTAAGGTAATGGCACTCGCCAATGTGACAGCCAGTCACCAGAACACCGTCGGCACCCATCTGGAAGGCTTTTAGAATATGAAGTGGAGAGACGGTGCCGCTACACATTACTCTTATGGGTAGAACGTTTGCTGGATACTGTTTTCGGCTACCTCCGGCCAGGTCTGCCCCGGCGTAGCTGCACCAGTTGCAAAGAAAGCCAATTATGTTTGGCTCAAATACATTATTACTTGATGACATTACTCTGAAGTAAGATAGCCTCACATTACGGCTATCATTTCATCCAGTTTTATGATAGCACAGCGTGTCAGGATAGACAAGTCTTTAGTCGATTGTTTACTGCCCGGCTCCCTCTCTCTTGTCCTTTCGTGTCTAGTTATAGAAACCCGCACTAAGATTCAGGCTAGTACCGGGCATACTCCTTGAGCGAGTCCAGCATGGCTATGATGTCTTCTTTTTCCCCTTTATCCGGTAGCCCGACATTCAGAATAAACCCTCCTCCCTTACCGCAAACATCAATCAGGTTTTTATGGTACTCTTCTATTTCGTGTAACGAACCAAGACTCAATGACTTGGGTGGTCTACCCAGGACGCAGTGGTGACCGCCCAGGATTTCCTTTGCCTTAGCCACATCCATGTGCTCGACGGAGGCAATCACCTTGCCCTTTGGCAGTTCCAAGAGGCATTCCAACCGATCGCCGAATTCCGCCTCAAAGAATGGTATGGGAACATACCCCAATTCGATATAGCCGAGCATTACCTTTTTCAATCCGGGCCAGTAGAATTTCTTGAACTGCTTATCGGACATGAAAGATTTATCTCCCCGCCAGAGAGGCATGCCGAGTCTCTTTGGGTTCCCCCTTTTCTTGGGGTCGGCGGGGGTTGCCCGTGCCAGCCAAATTTCGTACACTTTATCGCAAGCCTGGAGCAGTTTTTCCGGTTGCCGGTACATATCCAGCATCGCCCCCTGCATGCCCCTTAAAAAGCTTGAAATTGTGTCGTAGGGCGCTCCCCCAGCCAAGCCGTGGGTAAATGACGGAAAACCGAGTAGAGCAAACTCTTCATATATGTCACCTCTGGCCTGTCGGAACTTTTCCATCTCCCGCCCGGCTTTAGCCAAGGCTCGGGCAAGCTGTTTGAATTCAGGTGTGACAAATAGGCTGGTAACACCTTCAAAGCCAAAGAACGCCGTATTCAAAGGGGGCAGTTTAGCTAATGGCTGTAAAGCTCCATACACCCGCGGCAGGTAACGGCGTATCATGAAGTCGGAGGGGTCGGAAAGGAAATGGTCGTATTCGTCCGCTTTCATAAATTCTCCCTCAATAAACTGGTACTCATAATCTGCAGGGAGCGGACCACCCGGCCACAACCTGTTCTTCACGCCGAGGGCTTCCAGGGCAGGACCTGAATTAGGTAATCCGGCATTACACGCATCGGGTTCAAAATCAAGGGTGAGTTGTATTGTCGCCCTTTTCCAGGCGGTAGGGTCATAATAAGCGGCGGAGTGGGGGATACCGGTACGCTTGGCGGGGTCCAGATTCAGCAATATCGGTACTCTATCCGGCTCTTTCAGCTCGATGGCATCCCGGATTCTTTTCTCCCTTTCCTCGTAGAGCTGTTCCGGAGTTTTACCGTGTTTCCTTTCGATTTCATCCCTCAGTCTTTTTATTTCCTCAGTAAATTGCGTCTCATTATTTTGAGCCATCGGACACCTCATTATTCCATTGCTGTAGTTATTTTTCTGGCGGTTGTGTCATAAGATAGACCGGGCAACTTTTAGGAGTTCGTCTTTAGAGATGCTTTTGCTTGTTGAGAGCACTATCTCAAATTGACCGGGCTTTTTCGGTGTACTTCGTGGGGGCAGGAGCCACCAGAGTTCAAGGTGAGTTTCCCGGTCAACCAGAACCCCTTTACTTTTGCTGCTGATTGTTGCCGGCTCGCCAGGGATTTTCAACCCGCCCACCTGCCCCTCGGGATGCCATTTTATACCCACCTCTATCTTGCATTCAAACCAGTACTTCTGACGGGTGCCGGTAGCATCACCAAGCGTTACCAGTCTCTTCTCCAGTGCGGTATCAGAAATGAACAGTCTTACTGAACCATCTTGTTGGACGTAGATTTCCTGAACCTTATAGCCTTCGGGTAGATAGGCAGGCATGGGCATAGCTACTCCTAGGATGCGACTGGCTTCTTCCGGAGTTACCCTTTGAGCGGTCAGTTCAAGGCTGTTACTGAACCCGGCTTGTTGGCCTACTCTGGTGTATTGGGGAGCGAGTATGATGTTCACGAACATCATAGGTTTACCAACTCTCGTCCACCTAATCGGACAATGAACGAGACCCCTGGGGACATATACCACTGTGGTGGTGTTGATGATATGTTTGGTGCCTTCTTCGCCCAGATATAGTTCAGCTTCGCCATCGAAGACCCTCATGTCCTCCGGGGTGCCCATGAAGCAGAAGAACTGGTCAAAGTCGTGGGCATGGGGCTTTTCCATGTCAATGGGCTGGTTGATATAGGTATACCTGATGCCAAAATTCATTTCCGGAAAATAGTTTTTGCTGTCAAATAGCAGTCTCGGGGTATATGGCGGGAAGATATTAAAAGCTAGGGGCTCTTTGATGATGTATTTACTGTATTTTGTTTCGGTCATTTACGCCTCCCCCCATTTTTGAACATAAGGCAAATCTCCTATACCCTCTTATATTCTGGTGAGAAGAACAGGTCATGGAACAGGATAGGTTTCTTGGGGTCATTTATCTTCTTGAAATTGAGGGGGCCGTGGTATTCATCGAAAAATCTATATTCCCGAAGCCTCCACCGCTCTTCAGTCCCAGGCGTGGGGCGGTAACTTCGGGATGTGGTGTTGGTGAAGTTACTACTCCCTTCCTAATATATTTAGCAAACTTTGATGCCGCCATTTAGCTCCTCCTTCTTTTTCCCTTATTATATATTTTCCATTATAATATTGCATTTTCTTTGAGGTTTACTAACGGCTTCAAAAAGTGTATGATGCATTCAAGAAAGAAAGGAGAAGGAAATGGCTGAATCAAAATACGGGAAATATATATTAAGAGACACCGGCGGGAAAAAGGTACGCCGAGAAATACCAGGGGTAGCACCAGCGGTCTTAGAAGGTTTGAAGGACTGGGGTGGGATCCAGCATCGTATAAACTGGAAGTACATCTCACAGCCAGTTCTAATGGTAGAGAGCCCTCATACCCACGATTTTGATGAATTTTTGGTTTTTCTTGGAAGCGACGCAGCGAATGCATCGGATTTTGGAGCCGAAGTCGAGTTGTCGCTGGGCAAAGAAGGGGAGAAACATATCATCAACACCGCTACGGTCGCCTGTATCCCGAGGGGGTTGATTCATGGTCCCCTTAATTTCAGGAAAGTGGATAGGCCTGTCCTGTTCTGCAATGTATATCTTGCCCCTGAATATGTGAGAAAGCCGGTAGCTAAATAGCCTTTATCTATTAAGGGCTGGCATACTGATATCAACGCTGATAAAGGAGGACTCAGGGAAAATGGCTGAATCAAAGTACGGGAAATATATATTAAGGGAACCGCGAGGAATAGGAGGGCCTCCCCCCAGAAGAACCACACAGGCAATGGCGGTTAGTATAAATCCGGAGGTGTTGAGCGGAGTTGGCGAATTCAACTGCAATTTCAATTTTCTGGGCGTCTTAGAACCTCACCTCCTGGGGGACCCGCCCCATAAGCACGAATACGATGAATTTCTGTTTTTCATCGCCAGTGACCCCAAGAATGCGCCGGACCTTGGTGGAGAGGTGGAGATTGCGCTAGGCGAGGAATGGGAAAAACATGTAATCACCACTTCCTCCATCGTCTGTCTGCCAAAGGGGGTGCAGCATTGCCCGATATATGTTAAGAAAGTAGATAGGCCTTTCTATTTTGGGCATATTTTGCTTGCCCCCAGATACAGTTCCAGCGCCAGTCCCCCGGAGTAGATGTCCAGCCAGCCCCTATCTTTAGGGACTGGCGTTACAGAATTAATAGTAGGAGGAGGTTAGAGAATGGCTCTATCAGTTTTTTCATTGGAGGGCAGGGTGGCTATTGTGACCGGGGCTGGTAGCATAAGGGGGATTGGCCGGGCTACTGCTCTGGCTTTTGCTGAGGCGGGGGCTGATGTCGCCGTTTGTGACATAAATGTTAAAGGGGAGACTTTTGACTTGGAGGGCACCGCCGAGGAAGTCCGGAAGGTGGGCCGGCGTTCTCTGGCTGTCCAGACCGATGTCACTAGAGAGAGCGACGTGGCCAGTCTTGTCAAGAAGGTGGTGAAGGAATTTGGCACGGTTGACATTCTGGCAAACGTTGCCGGCATTTCTATTCACGTACCGTTTCGGGAGACAACTCGCGAACTTTGGGACAAGGCGATGGACGTCAATCTCAGGAGCCAGTTCATTTGCTGTCAGGAAGTAAGTAAAGTAATGATCGAGCAGAAGAGGGGCAGTATAATTAACTGGATATCACTATCAGCGTATAAAATCGGTGCTGCCTATGTTTATGGTATAGCCAAGATAGGTGCTATAGCCCTGACAGGGTGGGTGGCTCGGGAGCTAGCCCCATATAGTATTCGGGTCAACGGCATTGCTCCCGGTCTTGTCAGGACGGATTTAGGCCCGCATGGGATCCATACTGTCCCTCGTCCCACTCCGGTTAGCCGTGAGGAGTGGCAAAAGGAGATGGGGAAAAGGATACCGCTGGGGAGGATTGCTGAACCTGGTGACATTGCCGATGTTGCCGTGTTTCTGGCTTCAGACGCATCCCGTATGATTACGGGACAGATTATCATCGTCGATGGCGGTATCATGATATCCTGAGATAAACAAAATTACATGATGTTGAAAAGGAGAAATTTCAATATGGCTGGAGAAAAGAAGATTACCGTATTGAATCCGCTGGGGCAACCTCCCCCGATAAAGCTGGAACCAATGGCACCTCGGCTTGATAACCTGGATGGTAAGACAATATACGTTGTAGATGTAAAATTTCCCGCCAGCAAGCCGTTTGGGGAAGAACTGGTAAAGACGCTTAAAGAGCAATATCCCGGGACAACGTGGTTATACCGGGAGAAAATAGGCTCTTATTTTGATGATGACCCGGCGCTGTGGGCTGAGATCAAGGAAAAAGGACACGGGATGATACAATTTATCGGCCACTGAAGCACCTGTGCACCGGCAGTCGCCGGTCATTGTGTGACCGTGGAAAAGCTGGGGGTGCCTACGGTTCCTATTATCACCAATACCTTTGAATACGCCGTAAAGAATGCCGTTTCGGCGAAGGGAATGCCCAATCTACGGTTTGCTTTTATCCCCCATCCCGTTGCTTACACGCCAGCGGAGGAATGCCGGAAAAAATTGCTGGGTGATGACCCGATAACCGGCAGGAAGGTTTTATCGGAAATTATCGAAGGGTTGACCAAACCGCTGACTGAAGAGGAAAAGAAGGCAGGGCTCTTGGAAAGACCGCGGGAAAGGCTGATAGGACCTGACACCCCAGACAACCTGCAGGCTCTATTTCGTGACAATGGATGGACCTTGTACCTCCCGATAGTCCTTCCCACGGAGGAGAAAGTGGCTGAGATGCTTAAAGGCACGAGTCATCGACCTGATGAGAAGGTAGGTGAAATGCAGCCATCCTCTCCCCACGAGAAGTGGTCATACACCGTGGAGCAGGTCGCGGTTAATGCGGTGATGGCAGGCGCTAGACCGGAGTTTCTACCGGTAATCCTGGCCATAGCCTCAACAGGTGAGACTTCGCTCTTCACTTCCACCAACTCTTTCACGGCTATGGTGTGTGTTAACGGACCGATACGCCGTGAGATAAATATGAATTCGTCCATAGGTGCCTTCGGTCCCTTTAATCATGCGAACGCGGCTATTGGCTGTGCCTGGACATTGATATCCAAGAATCTGGGGAATGGTGGGGCTCCGGGGCGTAAGTATATGGGCAGTCAGGGGCAGGGTCATAATTATAATAACCTCTGCTTTGCCGAGAATGAGGAACGTTTGCCCCCGGGATGGAAGCCTTTCCACGTGCAAAAGGGGTTTAAGCCAGAAGAAAGCGTGGTGAGTATATTCAGTGGCTGGAGTTGGTCAAATATGGGGGGATTCGAAACCAATAAGTCCAATACAATAAAACGGTTTTTCACCTATCAGACGCAGTGTTGTGGCCAGACCATGGTGGTTGACCCGCTGGT
The DNA here is from genome assembly GCA_034432095.1 of Dehalococcoidales bacterium. GTDB lineage: Bacteria > Chloroflexota > Dehalococcoidia > Dehalococcoidales > UBA2162 > DAOUCV01. Next base: position 6,040 of record DAOUCV010000096.1, on the reverse strand, counting down.
AGCTGACCTGCTCTATAAGGAAGGATTCAAAACCAAGGAACAGCTCAACCAGTGGCTCAAGGAAAATGTCATGTTCCCCCAGGAGGAGTACTGGGGACAGATGTCTGGCGTAGGCTTTGGCTTTGGGCATCCAAAAGAACTGGAACTAGCCAGAGCGGGGGTTGAGCCTTATGCCTCATGGTTAAAACTGCCGGAAGGTGCGGTAATACCCGTACCGAGGAATGTAGATGTTAACATAATGGTGGCGGGAGGGGAAACAAACCCCTACTGGCAGGGTGGGACTCTCAGGTACATAACGAGCGCCTCGGTAGATAGGTGGCGGTAAAATATAGATAGCTTACCAAGAGAGGGGGCGCAAGATGCCCCCTCTCTTTCTCCTTTTTTACTTTTTACAGGTTAATATTGGAATACTTGCGCCAGGGTCTGGCTTTAAACGCCTTGTGGTCTTTATCCTTATTTTCCAGGATGTCTAGCGCTCGATTTATGACCTTCCTGGTATCTCTGGGCATTATTATGTCGTCAATATAACCCCGCTCAGCTGCGCGATACGGGTTCTCATAGATGTCGCTGTATTCCTGTATCCTTTTGGCTTTTGTCTCCTCCGGGTTTTCCGATTCTCTTATCTCTCTGGCGAAGATAACGCTGGCTGCCGTCTCAGCACCAACAATGGTTATTCGGGCTGTTGGCCAGGCGAAGACAAGGTCAGCGCCTATGCTCTTATCCAGCATGCCATAGTGGGCACCGGCATAGGACTTCCTCAGTATAATTGATATCAATGGCACAGTAGCATCAGCCCAGGCGAAGAGCAATTTAGCGCCATGGCGCAGGATGCCTCTCCAGTCCTGCTCAGAACCTATCATGTAACCGGGGCAGTCTCCAAGAGCAACCACCGGGATGTTAAACAGGTCACAGAATCTGATAAACCTGGCTCCCTTATCTGCAGCATCAATATCAATAACTCCTGATGCCCACATTGGTTGATTGGCCCAGATACCCACCGGGCGCCCATTAAACCGGGCGAAGCCAGTTATTACCGACCTGGCATGGTCTTTTAGTATCTCAAAGAAATAGCCATTGTCGACTATGGCTCTAATCACCTGGTACATATCGTAGGGCTGGGTCGGTCGGTCGGGGATTACGGTGTCCAATTCCGGGATTATTCTCTCAGGGTCATCATTTGTCTCAATGCGGGGCGGCTTCTCGTTATTATTGGAAGGCAGTAATGATAAGAGCTCTTTAGCCTTGTCCAAGGCATCCTTATCGTCTTTGGCGACGATATGTGTCTGCCCCGATTTAACAGCGTGGGCTTTCCAGCCTGAGAGCTCTTCCAGAGTAATTTTCTCTCCAAGTTGTGTTTCGACAAAGGCAGGGCCAGCGATACCCATAAAGCCGGTATCTTTGCACTGGATAAGGAAGTCCTGCATTATGGGGTGGTAGGCTTGTCCACCGATGCAGGGTCCCATCAGCAGGGCTATCTGTGGAATTATACCCGATGCCTGAATCTGAGCCCGGAATAGCTGACCATACATTTCCAGCGTATCCATTCCTTCCTGAAGTCTAGCGCCACCTGAGTCATTCATACCGACAAAAGGCCACCCCATTTCCCTGGCAAAGTTAATGGCTCGGATTTCTTTCAAGCCGTGATATTCACCGAAAGTCCCAGCCATAGCCATATAGTCCTCAGCAAAGGCAACCACGGGTCTGCCATTTACCAGCCCCCAACCGGTGACCACTCCTTCTGCTGGTATCTCCCTCTTGTCCATACCAAAATGCGTGGTGCGGTGCTTGACGAAAATACCTATCTCATTGAAGGTGCCCGGGTCAAAGAAATAGTCTATTCTCTCCCTAGCGGTCCATTGCCCGGCTTTATGGCGCTTTTCAATAGCCTCAGCACCACCCATCGCCATTATTTTTTGTCTCTTCTGCTGGTATTCCTCGATTAGTTCTTTGGTCGTTTTCATCCTGAAGCGCCCTCCTGTTATTATAACCCCATCTCCTGAGCTATTATCTCTCGGTAAAAATCGCCATCACCAAAGGAAAGCGCCGCTGCCTTGCCCCGCCTGGTGTAGAACTGCAGGTCATGGTCAATAGTACAGCCAATGGCACCGTGTATCTGGTGTGCCAGGGTGATGACCCGCTCGAAAGCCTCGCTCGTCCACGCCTTAGCTATAGCCACCTCTTTGGTGCAGGGTAGCCCCTGGCTTAACCTCCAGGCTGCCTCATAGGTGCTGAACCTCGCGCCATCAACATCGGTCGCCATGTTGGCACAGTAGTGTTGTATGACCTGATAACTACCAATGGGACGGTCATATTGCTTCCTTTCCTTAGCATAACTAACCGTCATCTCCAAAGCCTGCTGCATTGCCCCAACCAGGGTACAGCATTTGGCTGCCGCTGCCTGTTCTATAATTCTTTGTGTTATTTCCCACCCATGGTCTGGCTGACCTAAAATGTTCTTTTTCGGCACCCTCACCCGGTCAAAAACAACCTCACATAGCTTATCGCCAGCCATAGTTTTCAGGACGGTATGGCTTATGCCCGGGCTTTTGGCATCTACGATGAAGACGGTGATCCCGTTCTCAGCTTCCGTCTGTTCATTGGTCCTGGCTACACAGAGCAGGTAGTCAGCGATATGAGCATCCGGGACGAAGAGCTTGGTGCCATTGATGATGTAGGAGTCACCGTCGGCGGTTGCTTTAACGGCGATTGAGGAAGCATGGTATCTGGCGCTGGCTTCAGTTAAAGCGAGGGTGAAGATTGCTTCCCCCTTAGCTATCTTGGGCAGGTATTCCAGTTTCTGTTCGTCACTTCCGGCATTCAGAATAGGCAAGCCGCCAAGAACCACCGTGGAGAAAAAGGGACCGGGCAAACAGGCTCGGCCTATTTCCTCCAGTAACACTGCCAGGTCAAGAAAGCTCATACCGCTACCTCCGTACTCTTCCGGGAATACCAGTCCCATCCACCCCAGGTCTACCATCTCTCGCCATAGCTCCGGTGAGTATCCCTTCTCATCTTTTTCCATTTCTCTGACCAGCGTTTTGGGGCACTTGTCAGTCAGGAAATCACGAGCCATTGTTTTTAGCATTTCCTGTTCTTCAGAGAGATTGAAATTCATTTTTCGTCTCCTTTAGTGGGAGAGGGAATCCGTTAACTACTGGGTAAACCCAGCCCTCTCGAAGCTACAACATTTCGCAGGATTTCTGAGGTGCCAGCCTGGAGGCTGTAACCAGTCGAAGCCAAGTACGAATGGGGTGCCATCCCCAAAATGGGTGCCCACTTGGACTCGGCTAACAGTTGCCCGTAAAGCCCCAGAATCTCCATGGCAATCTTAGCTAGGTGTTGCTCAAAGGCGGTGCTGTATGCCTTAGCCATAGCAGCCTCAACATTGGGGGCACGCCCTTCCTCCATAACCATGACCACCCGGTAGATAAGAAGACGCCCAATATCAAATTCAACCTGAAGCTGGGCGAGCTTCTGGCGAATCAGGGTCTCCTGAGCCAGGGGCTTGCCGTTCCGTTTTGTCTCCTTGACAAATTGAATGATGGCGTCGAAAAGTGGGTAGTTGCCCATGAGCCGCTCCAGCCCGGCCCTTTCATAATCAAGCTGGTTGAGCATCTGGTAATAGCCACGGTTCTTCTCTCCTATCAGGCATTTCTTAGGAATCCGCACTCCATCAAAGAAGACCTCAGCCCAGGCGGTACTTCCGGTGATGTCTATGGTGGGAGTAATGGTGATCCCGGGTAAGTTTGTCTCGAAAATAAATTCGCTGATACCCTTGTGTTTAGGTGCCTCAGGGTCTGTTCTGGCTACCAGGTAGATATAGTTCATGAACATACCACAGCTCGTCCACATCTTCTGCCCGTCGATTATGTAGTGGTCCCCTTCCTCAGTAGCTCTGGTCCTAAGGGAGGCAATGTCAGAGCCAGCTTCAGGCTCACTCATTCCCAGGCCGACATAGGCTTCCCCGGCGACAATCTTAGGCAGTATCTCCCGTTTCTGTTCTTCAGTGCCATAACGAAGGATACTGCCTCCTATCTGGCGGTCAGCAAACCAGTGGCAGGCGGCTGGTGCTCCGTAGCGCAGCATCTCTTCGGTAAGGATAAGCCGGTCGATATAACTTCGCCCTTGTCCGCCATACTCTTTAGGCCAGGTTAGACCAATCCAGCCTTTCTGGGCTACCTTTTTGGTGAACTCCGGTGAGTAACCCTGTATCCAGGCATCACAACTGGGCTTAAAAGTCCCTTTTCTCAGTTCCTCTTCTAGGAAGTCCCTGACTTCTTGCCGGAATTTCTGCTGTTCTTGGCTGAATCCAAAGTCCATGCCTGTTTCTCCTTTTCTTGCTTACCATGATAATATCATATCAAACTTTGTGTGAAAGATAAATGGGAGTCTACTGATGAGTGACCAGTCCAGTGCCGGTTCTCATCAGTCTGGTAAGTCTGGCTCTCTATTTTCAATGAAAGTATTTTGAGTCTGAGAAGGTGTAAAGGCGGGGCGGAATTTGGGGGACGATTAATCTCGTAGCTAACTGTAGATGTATAGAGGCTCGCTGTCAGTGATGAGCCTAGTAGGCTTGGATAGGTCAGTTTGCAGGTGCTTGGGCAGGGAAAACATCGCCTGATGAGTCAGGCCATCATAGCATTTTAGCTTCTTTAGTCCTCGGGCTGAAATCCTCTTGTCAATCTCGCTGGGTAACATAATCAGGTCGAGGTTCAGCGAGGCGAGGCAGAATCCCCACGGACCGCCGAAGGAAGGGATATCTATTTGATAGGGATAGACCTTCGGGAAAACGCTCTTCAGCGTATTATAGACTGACGAAAAACACGTTAGCTCGGTAAAAGCTGCTGACCCGGCTTGGACACTGATAATCCCGTTAGCGGTGAGTCTCTGCCGAACTAACCGATAAAACTCCTGAGTATAGAGCAGGTAAGCTGGTCCCTTTTCAATAGGCTCAGTCAGGTCAATAATGATTATATCGAAGGTTTCTTTACATTTGGCCAGATAACCTCTGGCATCAGTATGGTGGAGCTCAGTTCGTTCATCTTCAAAAGCGCCCTGACTGTATTCGGGTAGGAATCTCTTGCAGGTAGCTATCACCTCTTTGTCGATGTCAATCATCACCGCCCTTTTCACCGTGTTGTGAAATAATACCTCCCTCAGAGTAGCCCCTTCTCCGCCGCCAGCGATAAATACCGTCTCCGGGCAGGGATGACTTATGAGTGCCGGCTGGACCAGTGCCTCGTGATAGATGAACTCATCTACCTCGCTGGATTGAATCTTGCCATCGAGCACCAGACATTTACCGAAGCTACCGGTGCGAATAATCTCGATAGACTGGAACTCCGTTCGTCCGCTATACAGCACCTCCTCGATGCTGTGCAGCTGAATTAAGTCCCGGCTTATTCTATCGAAAAACCATTTATCAGGGTCTTTACTCATAATCTTTATTTCAGAATCATTCTACTTGGTATCTAGAATCCCTCGCTGTATCTCTAGAATGGAATGGTTTTTAGCCCCGAGCTTAGTTATCAGCATCTGCGCCGCTTTCCCTGGCTGTACAGAATTTCCACAGGTGAAAATATCGACGGCGGCATAGCCGCATTCTGGCCAGGTATGGATGAACAAATGAGATTCGGAGATGATTACCACTCCGCTTACTCCGCAGGGGTTGAACTGGTGAAAGGATTCCCCGAGGACAGTGGCGCCAGCTTCACCTGCCGCCGCCAGCAGAAGACCTTTGAGAAAGCTCAGGTCATTTAACACCTCCCTGTGGCAGTCCTTCAGTTCCAGCAGTAAATGTCTTCCTAGTGCATTCAATCACCCGCCCTCCTTAGAAGATTATTAAAGCCTTGGTCTCTAAGTCGAACCAAGGCACAAACAATTATTTTATAACAAAATGGCTATTTTATCAATATGGAGAGTCAAAGACTCTTACTAATTTTTCAAAATTAGACTGTTAACGCTTGAAAGTTAGACTGTTAATGGTTCAAAACTGGACTGGGATATTACATCCTTCTGAAAAAAAGGAGGATGTATGGAC
>DAOUCV010000095.1:0-4179 GCA_034432095.1 Dehalococcoidales bacterium | reverse complement strand
GTAGTTCCCCATTGGCACCTCCATCTTTTTTGATGGAGTATGCCAGATTTTCCTACCTTAAATGGCGGATTTTCAGGTGTCCCTCCCTGGCCCTTTTTGGGTGTCCCCTAACACTTTCACGCCTCACCTCAAGGTTAATTATTCACGGCGATAACGGGGGATGTGGAGTAATTATTCAAAAACAGCTAGCCTTTGTCAAATCGGGTTGTGAGATTCTTTATAGCCTGTACTCAGGCTACATGACTTATCCTGTCACCTCTGCGCTCCAGGTTCTTATGCACCTCCCGAACTTATAGCTATTTGCGTGCACAAGTGTAATGGCGGACGAAGAGCTTGTCAACCTGACACAGGGGGATTTTGTGTTACAAAATCAGCATCGCATCGCCGAAGCTGTAGAAACGATATCCTTGAACGATGGCTTCCTGATAAGCCCGATTAATAAAATCTTTACCAGCAAAGGCGCTAACCAGCATCAGTAAAGTTGACCTGGGAAGATGAAAATTGGTAATAAGGGCATCAACAACCCGAAACTGGTATCCCGGCACAATGAACAGGTCTACCCAGCCTTGAAATGATTTTATGTCAACTGGGTTGCCGGTCTGAGCCACCGTCTCAACCAGCCTTACGGTGCTCGTACCAACGCAGACAACCCTTCGCCCTTCCATCTTAGCCTGAGACAACTCTGCGGCTGCCTCCTGGCTCAGTATCCCGTATTCCTGGTGTATGGGATGCTCAAGCGGGTCATTCTCCCGAACCGGTCGGAAGCTATCCAGCCCTATATGTAAGGTAGCAAAGAGACAGTGAACGCCTTTACTCTTTATCTGCTCAATTAGCTCCCGGGTAAAGTGTAACCCGGCCGTAGGTGCGGCAACACTGCCAGCCACATCGGCATAAACTGTCTGGTAGCGCTCAGGGTCCTTCAATGGAACATGGATGTAGGGTGGTAGCGGGATTTTACCCAACTCCGTCAGCCGTGTTTCGTCAGAGAATTTTAGTTGCCGTATCCCCCCTTCCCCTACCCCGATGGCTTCAGCCGTAACTCTGAGAGTCTGGCTACCACCAGTCGCCGAATCGCCGGTTATCTCGATTCTGGTGCCAGTCCTGACCCGTTTACCGGGTCTGACCAGCGTCTCCCAGACGTTTGGACTAAGCCGGCGCAAAAGTAGGACCTCCACCCTGCCCCTGCCCTCCGTCTTTTTCCCGCTCAGACGAGCTGGGATAACCAGGCTATTATTGAATACCAGAACATCCCCCGCTCGCAGATAGTCAACTATCTCAAAGAACCTCCGGTGGCTTATTGAACCGTCACTGCGGTCAAGAACCATAAGCCGTGATTGAGTTCTGGGCTCAATCGGGGTCTGGGCAATAAGCTCCGGGGGCAAAGAGTAATCAAAATCGCTGGTCTTCATCGGGTTTAATCATACCACAAAGATGGCTTCGGGCACAGTTCTCATCCGAGGGAGTGGAGAGTAGTTTAGGGATGCACGGCTACAGCCCTCTGAGGAATTCGGGACGGAGCAGGGACTCGTCTCCTTTCTCGATGACACGCTTTAGCTGGTCGAGCATACGGGCTTTGTCCTGAGGTAATCTGCCGCGAATTGCTAAGTAGTTTGAGGCGTGCATTGAGCTGAAGAAACAGTCGGTAAAGCTGGAATTCTCGATGATAAGCATTAGCTCCTTGAGAGACTGGAAGGGGGAAATGAGGGCGAAGCTACCCTGCTTCCACTCCTGATATAGCGGTGTACCCGGGTATAAGGTCAAGGTTAGAGCGCCAACATAATCCGGGTCCATCTCGCTCAGAGCCCAAGCTGTTTTAAGGGCGTGGGTTTCACTCTTCTCGGGACCGCCCAGCCCCAGAATGACCGTAATAGAGGTCAATATCCCGGCTTCCTTGGCTCTCCTGGCAGCCGCAATCATCTGACGGGTATCCACCCCTTTGCCTACTTTCTGTAATATCTCATCATCGCCGCTCTCCAGCCCCATGTATAGAATCCCCAGCTTAAGCTCTTTCAGTTCTTTCAGTTCACCAGGGCTCCTTCGGAGGATGTCCTGTGCGGTAGCATAAGTAGCCACCCTTTCCACTGGCGGCAACTTCTGGTTGAGATATTCTAGCGCCAACTTCAGTTTCGGGAAAGGATAGACCAGGGCATCGCCATCCTGCAAGAAAACTCTCTTACCATCCCACTGGTGAGCAACCTCATACACTATTGCGGGTATATCAGGTAGACGAATACCACTTTTTACATAAAGGGCTACAGCGTCTATCTCCCTCTTCACCTCTTCTAAATCTCTTATCTGAAGTCTGGCACTGTAGTAATAGTTACAGAAGGTACAGGTATTGTTGGAGCAGCCGCTGGTTAGAGGTAGGAAATAGCTCCGCCACTCACTCGGCGGACGAATGATGTCAGGTCTATCGAATGGCATAAGACAGATTCCTTTTCATAATATTCTATAAAAAAGCCCGCCTCTTCTCAAGCCAATTAAACCCGAAGAAAAAGTGAAGAGGGAGCCGAGGTTAACCTCGGCTCCCTCTTAGCCTCCTCCACCCAACCCTACTTAGTCTCAGTGCTCCCGTTAGAAGGTGTTTCTCCAGACGTGACTGGCTCTTTAAACTCGGCCAGAGTCTTTAAGTCAACACGATACGAGCACTGGAGACATTGCTCATACCAGCTATCCAGGTCTCTGTCAATGAAAATATCACCCCCACACCGGGGGCAGCTCTTTAACCTCCATCTCGCCATGTATATCACCCCCTCTTTCCCCCAAGGTATTTTTCAGGCTAAATCAATTTTATATTTCGGGGATGGTTCTGTATGTGATTTTTGTCTCATTCAGGATAGTGATAAGGGGAGTTAAAGAGAGGCGAAGTCCTCTCTTCAGAAAATCCCTTCCCTTTCCTTTGTAAAGGGAAGGGGGAGGGTTATGCAAATTAAAGTGTAAGGTTAACAATAATCTTAAATGTGGAATGAAGGAAGGAAGTTAGAAAGAACCTAGAGGGAATAAGTAAGCCGGTTACTGGCTTCTAACTTTCTTCGATGACTATTTCAAAGGGGCAGGCTATGGCGCCGGTCGGGCAGACAACCTCACACTGAAGACACCAGCCACAATCCTCTGTTTCAATAATCCTGATAACATTATCAACCAAGACCAGGGCTTTACAGGAACACACACTGATGCACAGCCCACAGCCGGTACACTTTTCTGGTTCTATTACTGGCATTTCCACCAACGCCGCTACCTCCGGTTTTCTACAGTCTTACTTTATACCCAAGTTCTAATATCCGTCTGTAACCTTGGTCTCAAAAAGGCACTCCCACCATTTTTTCAAGAGCCCTTTTGTCAGTAATTACAATGCGGTGGCGCTCTAATCTAATAATTCCCTCATCTTCAAGGGCTTTTAGCGACCTGCCAATGACCTCTCGAGCACTACCTGCCATAGCCGCCATCTCCTGCTGGGTCAACCTTGGCACCGGAGCAGTCCCGTCACCGGCATGTTCAAGCAGTATCTTGGCTACCCTGCCGATAACGTGCCTGAAGGACAAGTCCTCGACCAGCGAGACTAGCCGGCGCACCTGCTCGGCTAATACCTTAATGGTATTAATGGCTATCTGCGGGTGAGCCTGCAAGAGAGCTCTTAACTCTCTCTTCCTTAGTTCGTAGAGGATGACTGGTCCCATAGCCTGAGCGCTGGCGGGGGTGGGGCCATCGTCAAAGACGGGAACATCGTTGAAGGACTCTCCCGGACGCACAATGCTCAGAATCTGCTCTTTCCCCTCAGCCGATGTCTTGAATATCTTCACGGCACCGGAAACGACAAAAAACAAAGCTTGAGCTGGTTCACCTTCATAAGCAATTATCTCCCCCCGCTCGACCTTCCTTTCAAAGGTGAACCGTTTGATTGAGTCAAGCTCGGCTGGACTCAAGCCAGTAAAGTATGGTATGGACTTTAGAAACTCTGTATCAACAGTCATATCTACCGTTTTTCAGGATGCCAGCCTAGGCATGCCCAGATATTTTATTCTATCATGACTCTCGTCAGATACAAAATCTACGGGGGGGGGTGATGTAACTGTCAACTGTCGGTCGGTAAGAATCCCGGATGACTATCAAGTTAAGCCTCCAAAGCTCTCATGAGCTAATGCCCGAAGAATTTTAGCCCAGGGGCGATTTTGGTGCGGT
>DAOUCV010000094.1:0-27841 GCA_034432095.1 Dehalococcoidales bacterium | reverse complement strand
TGGTCCATACATCCTCCTTTTTTTCAGAAGGATGTAATATCCCAGTCCAGTTTTGAACCATTAACAGTCTAACTTTCAAGCGTTAACAGTCTAATTTTGAAAAATTAGTAAGAGTAAATATATAGGGGGTTGTCAAATCGGCTGACCTTTGCTATTATTGTGATACATAGTCTATCTAAGTATTAGCGAAAGCGAGGTAATTGATATGGCACAAAGGCTTGAGTTGATGAAAGGTAGCTCTGAGTCTTTGCTTCTTTGTCTCATCAGTCAGCAGCCAATGTATGGCTATCAAATTATTAAGGAGCTTGAGAGAAAGAGTCAGGGCTACTTTAAGTTTAAGGAGGGTACTCTTTACCCTGCCCTTCACCGTTTGGAGAAGGCGGGTTTAATTGTCGGTAGGTGGCAGATGTTACCCAGTGGCCGGCAGAGAAAGTACTATTACATTACTGATAAAGGCTATCGGCTACTGGCTGTAAAGAGGAACCAGTGGCATGGTTTCTTGACGGCTATGAATCTGATTATTCAACCAACAAGCGCGTAATGGGAAGCACGGGGCGGTGCTAACGGTACTGAGTCAATACCTAGATAGTATTAGAGATAACCTGAGACTGGACCTCGTTTCTGAGCAAGAAGTTATTGATGAGCTACAGACTCATATCGAGGACGAGTTTCAGGAGATGAGGGAAGCGGGGTTATCTGAGGAGGAGGCAGCTAACACCTGTATTAAGCTTTTGGGCTCAGCTAAGCTGGTGGCTCGTCAGATATATGAAGCCCACAGCCAGGGCACCTGGAGGCAGGCACTGTTAGCCTCAATGCCTCATCTGCTTTTCGCCTTGCTCTTTGTGCTGAACTGGTGGCAGGGTATTGGCTGGCTGGCAATTATGCTGCTCTTAGTCCTTAGTACCGCCATCTATGGCTGGTGCCATGGCAAACCAGTATGGCTTTTCCCCTGGCTGGGTTACTCTTTGCTACCGGTGGTCATGGCGGTCTTACCCCTGCTCTACCTCCCTAAAATCTGGTCATGGCTGGCGATTTTAGTTTATCTTCCTCTTGCCCTATGGTTAGTGCTTACCGTTACCATTCAAGCTATAAAGAGGGATTGGTTGTATAGTGCGCTTATGCTACTGCCAGTGCCAATTATTATTGGTTGGCTTTTAGCGGTAGACAGCGAGGGCAAATTCCTTGAGTTCAGTCTTGAGCATATTCGCTATTTTGCTCCCTGGATTGGGCTCAGCTTTTCGGCTTTAGCCCTCACTGTAGCCGCTTTCATTCGTTTAAGACAACGCTGGCTGAGAGTAACCCTGTTACTTGTATCGGGGTTTCTAATCCTGATTATGGTCGCCGTTTATGCTGAAGGCAGGCTTGGCCTGCCCGCCTTTCTGGTGCTGGCTCTAGTAATGATTGGATGCGTGCTAATCCCAGCGCTGATGGAACGAAGGATAAGATGCGGTAAGCCGCAACCAAAGGCTGGGGACGCCACCGGATAGGGGTTTCTGATGCAAAAAGTAGCCATTCTGGCTGATAGTATCGCTTGTCTAACTCCAGAAATGGTCAGGCAATACCAGTTGCGAATAATACCTCTTAATATCCATTTTAATGGTGCCATCTATCGGGATGGAGTAGACATAAATGCGGCTGAGGCCTACCGACTGCTGGAAAAAGCACCTGACTACTTTGCTTCATCGCCAGCTTCAGCTGGCGAGTACATGGATGCTTATCGTGAGGCATCTACTCGGGCTGAGGGTATACTTTGTCTCACCCTTTCTTCCAAGCTCAGTACTCTCTATAACATGGCTCGTATCGCGAAAGAAGAAGTCAGGAATGAACTTCCTCAGACTCCAATTGAGGTAATAGACTCAAAGACGGCGGCGGTAGGGGAGGGGCTTATTGTTCTGGCTGCCGCTCGGGCGGCGGCTGAGGGTAAAAGTCTGGCTGAGGTTACTAAAATAGCTAAAGCCGTGAGGGACAGGGTTAGGGTCATTGGTATTATGGAAACAATCCGCTATGTCTATAGAACCGGGCGCATCCCCAAGATTACTGCTCAGGTAGGCTCAATGCTCAACATTAAGCCGATTTTTACTATCACGGATGGTGTGGTGCGTATTGCTGGCTTGAGTAGGAGTAAAGAGCAGGCGGTGAAACGCGCCCTTAAAATGATGAAGAAGGAAGTGGGGGCAAGCCCGGTGCATGTGGCGGTGGCGCATGCTGATGTGCTTGAAGAGGGGGAGAGGCTGAAGGAGAAAATCTCCTCGGAATTCAATTGCGTTGAACTCTGGCTTACCGATTTTTCGCCGATAATGGGGTATGCTACTGGTACCGGGGTGCTAGCCATCGCCTTCTATACTGAGGCAACAGTGTAAAAATAGCCGCCGACCCTATCCAGAAGCTAAAAAGAGGAGACTGCTGTGGTTAATGTAGCTGTTGTTACTGATAGCATTGCTAATCTCACCAAGGAACTGGCGGAGCAGCATAAAATTACGATTGTGCCTATCAGGCTTTTGGTTCAAGGCAAAATCTATCGGGATATGGTGGATATGACCCCATCTCAGGCTTACGAGCTATTCTTGCAGGACCCCGATAGTTTTAAAACCTCACCGGCAGCTCCCGGACACTACTTAGAAGCCTATCGTGAGGCGAGTCAAAAAGCCAGGGATATTCTCTGTATTACTCTTTCGTCCAAGCTGAGCACAGGGTATGATATGGCTTGCGCCGCCAGGGAACAGGCTAAGGATGAGCTTCCCGGTGTCTCTATAGAGGTAATGGATTCCCAAAATGCTACTGCCGCTGAAGGCTTCATCGCCCTGGCAGCGGCTAGGGCGGCTGCCGAAGGGAAGGACCTGGCTGAGGTGGTCAAGGTAGCCGAGGAGGTGAGAGACAAGGTTACCTTTGTCGTCCTTCTGGATACCATTCGTCATGTCTACCGCACTGGTCGCATACCCAAAGTGGCGTCCCAGGTAGGCTCGATACTTAACATCAAGCCAATACTGACCAGCTCTTCCGGTCTGGTAGGCTTTAAGGGGATAGTAAGAAACAGGGAACAGGGCATAAATCGTATCCTTCAGGAAATGAGGCGTGCGGTGGGACAAAGCCCGGTGCATTGTGCTGTGATGCACGCCTACTGCCCGGAAGAAGCCGAAAGGCTGAAGGAACGAGTAGCATCTGAATTTAATTGTGCCGAGCTATTCATTACGGAGTTTACTCCGGTGATGGGCTATGCCACTGGCACCGGAACAATAGGTTGCGCTTTCTACAAAGAGGGTTGAATGGTTGTCAGTGAGATTGTAGCTGTTATTCTCGGAGTACTGATTGCGATAAAATTTCTGCCCACAGCTAGGGTAGCTTGGACCAAGTCTGAGAATATGCGTGACTTCATCCGCGGTCACTAGGGAAACGTCTTTCTTCGATGAGGCTCTGAGTAGGAAGAGCCGAAATGACCCTGGGAGGGTAGCCATCCCCGCTTACGCTTCAGCGGTCAAATTATTTTCTCAAACCATCTAGCGTAGTGAGCAAAAAAGTTCTATAATTAGTGAGTATGGAACACACTCAGCTTACTGCTGATGTGGAACGACTGACCGAGAGCTTGGGACAACTCCCGGACCCGGTAGCCAAGCCTATCTTTGTGGCGGTCAGTGGCTTGCCTGGTGCCGGGAAGTCTTACTTCTGTAGTAAGCTAGCCGAGAGATTACCGGTTGTGGTGTTAGAAAGTGACACCTTACGCAAGCTACTCTTCTCACCACCAAGCTATAGTTCAGAGGAAAGTCACCGTCTTTTTCGGGCGGTACACCTTCTCATTGAGAGACTGCTGAAAAAGGGTGTCTCCCTTATTTTAGATGCGACCAATCTATCAGAGCGGCACCGTGAATATCTCTATAACATTGCTGATCGTCTGGGGGTCAAGTTAATCCTGGTGCGTGTTGAGGCGCCACCTCAGGTGGTGCGCCAGCGGCTTGAGAACCGTCGGGGGAATTCGGAGAGTAATTCGGACGCCGATTGGGCAACATACCAGCGGATGAGGTCCTCGGTAGAGAAGATTCGGCGCAGGCACTACGTGGTGGACACGTCTCGGGATATTACGCCTGTCCTGGATAAAATTGTGAAAGAGGCAAGACATTTAGCCCTCACTGTTTAGCTTAGGAGAGAGGAGCATGGATGATATAGAAAAGCTGTTAAAAGAACTGACAGAAGCGAATGGCGTACCGGGGTATGAGACAGAGGTGCGCGGTGTCATTCGACGGTACTTCGAGCCGCTGGGGGAGATTATTCAGGACAAGATCGGCAGTCTGATTTGCCAGAAGACTGGGGATGCCGTGGAGCCAAGGGTGCTCCTCGCCGGACATATGGATGAGATCGGCTTTATGGTGAAACACATTACCAAGGAGGGTTTTATCATGTTTACCTCCTTGGGGGGCTGGTGGGACCAGGTTTTGCTGGCGCAACGAGTGCGGATTAAGACCGCTAAAGGCGATGTCATCGGCGTCATCGGTGCCAAGCCTCCTCATCTTTTATCACAGGAAGAGCGCAAAAAGCTCGTTGAGAGGAAGGATATGTATATTGATATTGGTGCCACTTCACAAAAAGAGGTTGAGGAGGCCGGGGTGCGCGTGGGCGACCCAATTGTGCCCATCAGTGAATTCACGATTCTGGCCAACCCCAAGACGTATCTGGCTAAAGCATTTGATAATCGGGTAGGTTGTGCCCTGGTCATAGCCGCACTGCAGAGCTTGGCTAAGAGGAGCCATCCTAACGCTCTTTTCGGTGTGGCTACAGTCCAGGAAGAAGTTGGAGTGAGAGGGGCGACTACCAGCGTCGAGGTGGTTAATCCCGATGTTGCTATCGTTCTGGAGGTGGATATCGCCGGGGATGTGCCTGGCATTAAGCCTGAAGAATCGTCAATCAAGCTTGGTGCCGGGCCAACGGTACTCGCCTATGACGCCCGCATGATTCCCAATCTCAAACTTCGTGACCTGGTCGTTGATACGGCAAAGAGATTCAATATCCCGCTTCAAATGTCTGCTGTCGAGGGTGGGGCAACCGATGGTGCTGCCATTCACCTGCATAAGAGCGGTGTTCCGACGGTAGTGCTGGCGATACCCACACGGCACATCCATAGCCACAATGCCATCTTCCACCGGGATGACTTTGACCATGCGGTTACTCTGCTGACTGGAGTAATCCAGGAATTGGACAAGAAGACCGTAACCGATCTAACTTCGTGGTGAATCTTATCCTTTCTCTAGCCAGATAGCTGGAAGGAGGTTTCAAGTTATGAAGATTAAATGGCTGGGACACGCTTCTTTTCTCATTACCTCAGATAAGGGAGTAAAGATAATCACTGACCCCTATACTGCGGGCGGGATGGGGCTCAACTATGGCGAAATAAGGGAATCGGCTGATATTGTTACCGTGAGCCACGGACACGGTGACCATAACAATGCCGCCGCGGTTCGGGGTAATCCCAAAGTGGTTGAAAAGACGGCGGAAGTCAAAGGGATAAAGTTTAGTGGTTTCCCGACCCATCATGATGATGCCGGTGGGAGTCTGAGGGGTAGTAATATCGTATTCTGCTTTGAGGTTGATGGCATAAGGGTCTGTCACCTCGGTGACTTGGGTCACTCTCTTAGCGATAAGCAGGTTGCTGAGATAGGCAGGGTAGATATATTGCTGGTGCCGGTCGGCGGTAATTTTACCATTGATGCCAGGGTTGCTACCGAGGTTTGTGGCAAGCTGGCAGCTAAAGTGATAATTCCCATGCACTTCAGGAATGAAAGGTGTCCCGGTTTCCCGGTAGCTGGTGTTGACGAATTTCTCAAAGGGAAAAAGGATGTGACTAGACTGGATGCCAGCGAAGCAGAGTTCAAGCGCGACAAACTTCCCGCCACCGCTCAGATTATGGTTTTGAAGCCGGCGCTATAGAAAGTGGTAAGAATTTCTGTAGGCTAGATTGGAGGGAAGAGCAAAGGTTGGAATTTGACGCTTCAGAGTTTGTTTTCAAAGCACCATCGGCAATATCGAGGGCTCGACGGGTCTTAATTAAACCAAGTGCCTCCTACCCGGTAGCCTATCCGGTAAGTACCAGCCGGGATATCCTGTCGGTGATAATAAGAGGTATCAGGCAGGTCAGCGATGCCGATATTCTGCTGCTTGAGAGCTCTGCCAGCGGAGGCTCAATTTACCCAGTATATCAGGCCTTGGGCTATGATTTCCCGCGGGTCTTGATGCTGGATGTAAAGGACTGCATCTGGGTGGAGGTGGATAACCCTCTGTCCAAGCCCTTGGTGGTACCCACCTTCTGGGTGCCCAATGTTATTCTGTCCAGTGACTATTTGATATCGGTGGCTCCCTTAAAGGTGGTTAAGGGGAAGGGGAGTCTTAGTATAATGAATATGCTTACCCTGCTACCGAGTGCCAAGTACGGTGGGACACAAGGGGGATGGGAGGCTTTGTATGCTCTCGGAATAGACCAGGTGATTACTGACCTCTATTTTACTTTACCCTTTGACCTGGGGATTGTAGAGGCTCGTCAGAAGTTTACCAGCTCTGGTGACCCGGTTAAGGGCGAGATTGAGGAGTGTGGTATGGTGTTTGTTGGTGAGCCCTATGAGGTAGACTGTGAAGCTTCAGAGGTGCTGGGGCTTAAGACGGATTATCTTGACCTGATCAGGCAAGCCAAAGTGGAACTCGAGAGTTAAGAGCTTGGGCAAAAGTAGTTCTGTGGATATGGAAGAAATAAGTCCTGAACAAGCTAAAACAAGCTGGTATATTGACCTGGACTGGTATCAGTCAAATCATCGTTCTTTTTCTACGTTAGCTGGGCGTTGCTTGTGTGCTAATTGTCGTGAGCGGTTGCAGGTAACGGGGGGAGAAATTCCAGCGGATGAACTTATGGCGGCAATCAAAGATTGCTGCTCTCGGGAGCCCGGTTTTATTAGTGGTGAACTGCCTATTTTGGAGAGTATATTTCGTCTTTTTCTGGCTAACGGGAACCAGCCCCTTGGGTTAGAGGAGCTGAGCAAGCAGTTAAGCGAATGGCGGGCGGAAAGCTCCCACCGCACTTCAACGAAGGTCTTGTATCGTCTGCTTAATAATGACCAGCACTATGGACTGAGGCAGTTTACCGGCTAGTACCTTATGTTGAAGCTGGTATAGTCCCCGGTATATTCTGCCCAGTTGCTCTCTACCCTTTCCACCTTGGCTCCAGGTGGTCCGACCTTGAGGTGGTCAATGAATCTTTCCAGCTTTTCTCTTTCCCCCTCGGCGTAGGCTTCGACGGCTTCTCTATGGCGTAGATTACGCACATAGCCGGTCAAGCCTAGCTCTACGGCACGTTGTGAGGTGAAGGCGCGGAAGAAGACGCCCTGAACTCGACCATATACTATTACCCTAACTGAGGCTAAATCAGCCATTGCCTTATCTTACTAGGAACCTTGGTGTAAAGTAGGGTTTATCCAGCCTATCCAGCCCTTGCCGGTGAGCCAGTTTAATGGCTTCTTGAAACTCCTCTTTAAGCACAGGACGAGAAAGCTGTGGTATGTCAAAAGCCTGATAGCAGGGATGATACTGAGCCATAATGTTCAGGTAGGTATTGGTGGAGACCTCCTGAGCAAGGAAACGCACTATCTCTTCAGTGCCAGCCAGCCGATGGGGTAATACCAGGTGGCGCACCAGAAGCCCTCGTTGGGCTATGCCTTCCTCGTCTATCTGAAGGTCGCCTACCTGACGGTGCATTTCCTTGACGGCGGTTCTGTTGACTCTGGGATAGTCTTTTATCCCGGAGAATTGCTCGGCGGTTTTCTCATCGGAGTACTTCATATCCGGCATATAAATGTCAATAACCCCATCCAGTAACTTGAGGGTTTCCACCGCATCATAACCACCGGAGTTGTACACCAGGGGTAGATGGAGTCCCAGGCCAGCGGCTAGCTCCAGGGCTTCGAGGATATAAGGCACGACATGGGTTGGGCTTACCAGATTGATATTGTGACAGCCTTTTGCTTGAAGGGAGAGCATTATTCCAGCCAGTTCCGCACTGTCTACCTTATAGCCCTCTCCCAATTGGCTGATGGTGTAGTTCTGGCAAAAGACACACTTCAGGTTACAGTAGGTAAAGAAGATGGTTCCTGAGCCATATTTACCTACCAGAGGCGCTTCTTCGCCAAAGTGGGGTCCGTAACTGGAAATCATAACCTGGTTGGTGATGTGGCATTTCCCCTCTTCGCCAGCCAGGCGATTAGCCTTACAATGGCGAGGGCACAGGCGGCACTCTTTGAGGATTGATTTAGCTTTCTCAACCCGAGCCTTTAACTCTCCGGTGCGATGAAGCTGTTGATAGGCGGCTATCTGGCTTAATCCTCCTCTTCCTCTTTTCGTTCCTTCTTTCCCTTTTTGATTACTTCGACAATCGGCGAGGGGGGCAGGATAGTAGCGACCACCTTCTTTTTAGCGTCTTTTTTCGGTTTTTTGGGCTCTCGGCGTCTGTAATCTCGTCTCCCCATAGTGGTACCTCTGTATGACTATCGCGTGATAAGCACTCTATTGAAGTTTAGCAAAGAAGGGCTATTGTGTAAAGCTGGTCGAGAGTCTTTCTAGCGCTGCCCGGGCAGCGCTAGTCTCAGCCGCTTTCTTACTTTTGCCCGAGCCCCTGCCCAGCACGGTTTTACCCAGCCTCACTTCAACGGTAAAGGTGCGGCTGTGGTCTGGACCGGTTGCTTCTATTACGTGGTAGGTAGGCGTCTGTTGTTCCCTGGATTGAATAAGCTCCTGAAGTTCTGATTTATAATCAACTACTGTGCGCTGGCTAACTGCCCTCTGTAGCTCGGTATCAAGTAGCCTCAGGATAAAGTCCCTGGTCTTAGATGGACCCTGGTCAAGGAAGATGGCGGCTAACACTGCTTCCATAGCCGAAGCCAGGTTAGCCGGCTTATGACGTCCCCCACCCGCCTCCTCCCCTTTACCCAGATAGAGGTAGTCGCCAAGTCTAATAGCTTTTGCCATATTGACCACCGTTTCTCGGCGGACCAGGGCAGAACGGAGCTTGGTCATCTCTCCTTCAGTAAGATTGGGGTAGTCCCGATATAGCTTTTCTGTAACTATCAGCCCTAAAACGGCGTCACCCAGAAATTCAAGCCTTTCGTTGGATTCTAGAGCCAGACCGGGGTTCTCATTAAGATAGGAACGGTGAACCAAGGCCTGCTCCAGCAGTGACGTGTTGTTAAAGACGATTCCCAGAGTTTGTTGCAGAGTAGCTAGGTCAGCCAAAGCTGGTTTCCTTTCTCCGATAACCGGAATCCAGCATAAACGCTCGAGCCCGTCCTGTCAAATGGTTCTTTTGCCTTTTGTTGCCAGAGAGATAGCGTCGTGCTATAATTTTGACGAACTGGGGAATCGTCTAGCGGTAGGACTGCGGACTCTGGATCCGCCAGGGAAGGTTCGAATCCTTCTTCCCCAGCCAAGTCTAATACGTGGCGCATTCGTCTAGTGGCTTAGGACGCGTCCCTCTCAAGGACGAGATCACCGGTTCGAATCCGGTATGCGCTACCAGTCTTGAAGGATTCCGGACTTGTGCCTGCCTCTGAGGTATTGAGTAAGAATGGTGGGTTTAAGTTCGATTTTTGCTACTTTTCCGCCCGCTGTGCTCAGCGAAGCCGTGAACGACCAGCAATATAGCCTTGAGCCTTTTGGCTGGGGCAACCGGCAATGGTAGTGGAGAGCAAGGTTCAAATCTTTCGCCTGATATAATATAATACTACGCACTATCTAGATAATACTACGCACTATCTAGTACTTCGGCACTGCCAGGGCAGGATAGTGAAAGAAGGCCCGGTTCTATACAATACCAACCTTGCAGTTGAGCACCTAAAAATTGGAACAGCAGATACTTAATTTTATCAACCATGTCTATCAGGTCATGGGCTGGCCGGGTGTGGTATTACTTATGACCATAGAGAGTGCCTGCATTCCCTTGCCCAGTGAGATAATTATGCCCCTGGCTGGCTGGATGCTGGTGGAAAGTGCGGGCTTGGGTATGGGATATATTATTTTAGCTGGATTTTTCGGCGCTGTTGGCAACGTTTTCGGCTCACTGATCTCCTATTGGGTAGGCAACCGGGGAGGCTTACCTTTCCTGAAACGCTATGGTAAGTACATCCTTATTTCAAATCACGACCTTGAACTGGCTAACCGTTGGTTCGGCCGATATGGCGACTGGATAACCTTCGTTGCGCGTCTTGTCCCGGGAGTACGTACTTTTATCAGTTTACCGGCTGGGATAGCCAGAATGAATTTAGGCAAATTCTCCATCTACGCTTTCTTGGGCTCTTTAATCTGGTCTGCGGCTCTAGCCTATGGAGGTTATGTTCTGGGGCAAAACTGGGAGGAAATCCGTGCCGCGATACGGCCATTCGATTACCTCATACTGGGAGCATTTATAGCCCTGGTTATTGTTTTTGTCTGGATGCGGCTCAGAAGCGGAAGGACTCCACCGGGGCACCGATGATATTCAGAAGCCTGACCTTAAAAACCGAAAACCAATCCGCCGGCAATTTACCGCAGGCTGTGTTTTCTTGAGCTAAGGCTTTTGACGGATGTACATAAGCGTGTTATGCTTTCAATGCTGGGTGGTAACCCTGTTTTTGGTGTGCCCACTATAGGATGGAAGTGAGTCTTGAACCAGATAAAGATTGACCCTGAACATATTTTAGGTGATATTGACCGCAATATCTTTGGCGGGTTTGCCGAACACCTGGGACGGTGCATCTACGGGGGTATTTACGACCCGGATTCACCCTTTGCCGACGAGCACGGGCTACGCACGGATGTACTGGCGTCTCTCCGCCGTCTGCGCTTGTCGGTTATCCGTTACCCTGGCGGTAATTTCGCTTCAGGCTACCACTGGATGGACGGAGTAGGTCCTCTGTCAGAACGCCCAACACGGACTGATTTGGCCTGGCAAGCTACAGAGACCAACCACTTCGGCACAAACGAGTTTATTTACTTCTGCCGTAAGTTGAATTCAGAACCATATCTGGTGGTCAATTGTGGCGATGGCGATATAAGAGAAGCCCGCGACTGGGTTGAGTACTGCAATGGTACTCAGGATTCCACTATAGTGAAGTTGCGCCGTAAACACGGCTTTGAAGAACCTCATATGGTTAAGTATTGGGGCATCGGCAATGAGGTGGATGGTCCCTGGCAAATCGGCTACAAAACGCCCCAGGAATACGCCCGAGCATTTACTGAGTTCGGCAAGGTCATGAAATGGGTGGACCCGAATATAAAGCTGCTCGCCTCAGCCGTATCTCTGTGGGAAGGTGATGTCGTCGAGCGAGCACAACTGCTCGTGGAACAGGCCGGCGAACTCATAGACTATATGGCGCTACACTGGTATGTGGGTAATCCCGAAAATGACTTCGCTGCCTATATGGCGTTATCCGAGCTTCTTGAACAACGGCTGAGCGCCTATGAGGGACTGCTCCGAGCCCTGTGTCTGAAGAGGAAAATCAAGCACTCTATCCCTATCGCCGTGGACGAATGGAACGTTTGGTATCGTACCCATCCTAAATATGGTGGAATACCTCGTCAAAATAAGCTGGAAGAAATCTATAACCTGGAGGATGCCCTGGTTGTGGCGATGCACTTTAATGCCTTTATCCGCCATGCCCGCTCGGTAAGAATGGCCAACATTGCCCAAATTGTGAACGTAATTGCGCCTATCTTCACCCGCCGTGATGGCGTGGTGCTACAGACAATTTTCTATCCCTTCGAGCTCTACAGTTCTACCTGCGGGCAGATAGCACTGGACGTATGGTGGCAGGGAGAAACGTTTGCTGGTGGAGAATACACCGGTGTCCGGACTCTGGATGTCTCAGCAACACTCGACGAAGCACGGAAGCAGCTGGTTCTATATGTGGTCAACCGAAGCCTCACCGAAGCCATGGAAACAAGCATTCGGCTAACCACTGGCCGCTTTACCGGGACAGTCCGAGCCTTCACCATCAATGGCTCAGATATTAAAGCTGAGAACACCTTTGATGCTCCAAACGAGGTGACGACAAAGGGAAACAGCCTCACTGCTAAAGGACAATCCTTGGCTTATACGTTTGAGCCTCATTCAGTGACAGCTTTGGTATGCGCCATTTCCTGAACGATAACGTTCCATCTTAGTTGAATGGGACTGGATTTGTCAGGCTGGTACTTCTTCTTCCGTGCCACTGGTGTCATTTCTCTAGGGCTCGAGCAATGGCATTAGCAAACTCGCCTGCGAAGGTTGTGTCTTGGATGGTAACCAGTTTCTCGTCCACCTGGACTGGCTGTCCGGTATAGTTCCCCTTGCCTTTCACCAGCCAGCTAGCGGATTCTGGAGGGCCGGTCACCTTCTTGCCATCCATTACGCCGGCGAGGGCAAGCAGGATGGTGGCATTGCCGGTCGCCCCGAGCACCTTGTACTTGGCGTCTTTCGCCAGCTCACGTACCTTTTCATTATCAAATAGGTGTCTCGTTCCGTCACCGCCAATAAAAACGATGGCGTCATAGTCATAGTACTTCACATCTTTCACTGCCACATCCACTGGAACAGCCGTGCCTTTCTCTCCTCTGGCCGTCACGCGTTCCAGTGAAGCCACGGTGACTTTGTATCCACGACTTTCCCAGTGCCGCCGGCACATTTCATATTCCTGGTCATGGAAATTATAGGGTGGTATGACGATAAGAATCTTCTTCTCCGCCATACTTTTCGACCTCCTGTGAAGATAAGACTATGCCTTCTATAAAAATTATAATCATAGCATTTTATGGCAGGCAAGGCAAGCGGCTGCACTTAGGATTGCACTAGGTGAAGTTGCCGTTGGATTGACCCTGAACACTCGTGGTGTTAGACTCATGTTGCGGGTCGAGGGTAAGCAGCGGATAATTGCTGAAGAGCCGGAATCATTACCTTCTTCTCGAAGAGGAGTTGGAATGTATGCTACCAACGTCTCTTTACTTGTTGTCAAAAAGTACTCTTTGGGGGTTTGTGTAAATTTTCATTCCTCGCTCGGTGGTAATTCTTATATCCATACCTGTGGTGACCTCAGTCCCTATATCCCTGACAAATCCGATGATTGTCAATCCGCACCTTTCACCAATTTCAATCCCCAATTTTGTTACCGCTGTCTTTGTTGCTGCAATGGGAATATTCGCTCGGCAGATCTTTGATACCATGTCAGAAGCCATCCTTCCGGTTGAGGTCAAAAATGTATTTCTAAGGTCAATCCTATTAATCAGTGCATAGCCTATCACTTTGTCTAGTGCATTGTGCCTTCCTACGTCTTCTGTTATGCAAATTGGTTCTGCCCCTCGTTTAAACAGCCCAGCAGAATGTATCGCTTCAGTTTCGGCATATATTTTAGATTTTAGGATTGCTTTGACACCATTGAAAATATCTTCTCGGCTAACCTTAAAATCAGAATGTATTTCCGGAGATGATTTTGCCTTGTCTTCCATCTTGGGCAAAGTTACCTCAGCTATATTACCTTTTAGTGTTATTGATTCTATGTCGGTAATATTTTCTATGATGCCCTGCCCAAATAGATGTCCAATGATAAACTCCTTCTTCATCATGGGCGTTATCATCGCTGTGGCAAAATGCCTTCCGTTGATAAAAATTGACAGACCAAATTCGGTCACTACTCTTTCCTTAGCCTTAGTAACTTCCGCATTCACCCTGGTATATTCAACCCACGCCACACTTTTATCTTGTGACATTATACCTCCGAAATTTATATGAGGTCGGTCAAAATGCTGACTAAAGGGTAAAATACCCGTTGTCCAACCCTGCGGAGTTTCCAGCTTTTTCTAAGTATAACAGCTTTGAGGCTGGCTAGCCAGTAACAGAGCCCTTCGGGGTTTGACAAGGGAGTAGATTAGTGATATCATGATATTGCGTAAAATTAACGCAATCCAAAAAATAAGACATACTCATGTTCCGTCCTAGAGCTGCAATGCTGACCCTTTATGGGGACTATGTCCGCTACCGGGGGGGAGAAATTGGAATCGGCAGTCTGATAAAGCTGCTGGGCAATTTCGGTCTCTCCGAGCAGTCTGTCAGGTCAGCCGTATCGAGAATGTGTCGGGATGGTCTTCTGAAGGTAAGGCGTAGTGGGGGGAGGAGTTATTATTCGTTGACAAAAGAAGGCACGGGCTTGCTGGAAGAGGGTGAAAGGCGTATATTTCAGCGTGAGAGCGGTAACTGGGATGGCTATTGGAGCGTCATTGTCTACTTTATCCCCGAGAAAAAACGAGAAGCTAGGGACACACTGCGTCAGGAATTGACCTGGATGGGCTACGGACCTCTGAGCACGGCTACCTGGATTTCACCGCGTGATTTAAGCAAGGAAGTTGAAGCGCTGGCGAAGAGGCTTAAGATTAAGGAATACGTGCAAATATTTCAGGCAAAGCAGCTTGGTTTCAGTGACCCCAAGGCAATTATTGCCCGATGCTGGGACCTTGACCGTATTCATAAGAGGTATGCCAATTTTATCAACGAATATCGTGCCAAGTTAGAGGAGCACCGTGAGCGTCTTAAGAATGGCGAGAACATCGAACCCAGCGAGTGTTTTACTGAGAGGTTCAAGCTGATTCACGAATACCGCCGGCTGCCTTACTTTGACCCTGATTTGCCAGAGGAGCTACTGCCTAAAAACTGGTTGCGTTCGCAGGCAAGCGCCATATTCTATGAGTATCACAATTTGCTGGCGGAAAAAGCAAATAAGTATTTTGATTCGGTATTGAAGGCTTATTAGGCTAAGGGGGTGAAAAATGAGATACGCAGAGACGGGGTATAATTTAGAAATTGACCTGTCCAAAGGAAGCGTTGAAAAGGTAGAGACTGACCCGAAACTAACTGAACTCCATCTGGGGGGACAGGGTACAGCCGCGAAGATACTATGGGACAGGGTTCCCCCCGAGGTTGAACCCTTTTCCCCTGATAACCTGCTGATATTCAGCAGTGGTCTTTTAGATGCCACACCCATCCCCGGTGCCAATCGCACCATTGTCAGCACCTTTTCCCCTCAGACGAACCTGCAGATACATTCAGTAATGGGGGGGTTCTTTGCCCCGGAGATGAAATACGCTGGTTATGATAAGATAGTCATTCGTGGTAAAGCCCCCGACCTGGTTTACATCTGGATAAACAATGACAAAGTTGAGATCCGTGAGGCTACTCACCTGCGGGGGAAAGGTTCGCATGAGACTGCGGAGCTTATTCAACAGGAGTTGAAGCAGGACAAGGCACAGGTAGCGGCAATTGGCCCGGCCGGTGAAAACAGGGTCTATGTGGCTACCATTGATAGCAGTTGTGGCTGTGCCAGCCGAGGACCGGGCTCGATTATGGGGGATAAAAGGTTAAAGGCGATCGCCGTTTACGGGACAAAGGATATCTATATCGCCCGACCGGCAGAACTTTTTGAGATAAGTCTCCGCCTGAGGAAGGAAATTAGTGAGAACCCGAATCTCGGGGACTGGATGGCCTACGACGAGAATGACGCCTTCCACCATGACAATTTTGCCTGGGGCAATGCACGCGTGCGGAGAAAAGGCTACTGGAACAAGGAAATCCAGGAGAGGTTTACCAAGATAAAATATGAGCACCTGGACCGACAGAGAAGTTGCTATAACTGCCCGAAAACGTGCCATAACGTGATTTCCTACCCGGGGCGGCGAAGATTTTCCTATAAATGCTATGCCAAAGATACCTATCATATGGCAGCTTTCCAGGAGCTGGACTTTAGTTATGACATCCTCGGTGTTACTCAGGAGTATGGACTGGACTCATACTCAACACCACAGGTTATTGCCTTTGCCATTGAGCTCTACGAAGCCGGCATTTTAACTGATCAGGACATGCCGGGATTTCCTTCCGATGTCAGGGGGAGATTCCTCTACCTGATTGAAAAAATTGTTCACCGGGAAGGGATTGGAGATATTCTAGCCAATGGTGTTTATTGGGCAGCCCGCCAGATTGGTAAGGGCGCAGAAAAATACGACCATAATACCACGAAAAAACTTGAGCAGCTGCCCATCAAGCTGGGCAAGCTGAACCCTCCCTATTTCCTGATGATAGCCACCAGTGAGAAGATGGCCATTACCCAGACTGAAGGGTCTTTCCCCCAGGACCCTCTTCCTACCAGAGAGGAGAGGGAAAAGTTCGTCAGAGATTGGGTTGCCGCGCCCAACGACAAGTTCAAACAGTACTTTTTGGAATGGGAAAAACGTGAAGTAGTATCTAACGAGGCCGCCTGCGCCATCAGTGATTGGAATGAGACGATGCATTACATTGACGACAGTGTCGGGCTCTGTGGATTTCTGTCATCATTCCGGGGTCAATTTGGCGGGAGGCCAGGAGCCGACAGCCTTCTTGGCGGTGGGCCAGCGTATCACATTCATAATATACCCCATTTAATCTCGCTGGCGACCGGAATGGAGCTTGATGAAGCTGGACTTTGGGAAATAGCCAGAAGGAACCGGAATCTGGTCAGAGCCGTTAATATAAGAAGAGGCATGAGGAGGAAGGACGAGGTGCCTCCTGCTGACCACTGGGCAGTAAGAGACCATGAGTTCGAGCAAAAACTGCTTGACGACTATTACAAATTTAAGGGATGGAATAATGACGGTATTCCTACCAGAGAGACTCTGGACAAGCTCGGTCTTAGTTATGTTAGCGATGACTTTGAACGAAGAGGGATTTTGCCGACCTAGCAGGATACTTCGCCAATCTTAAACAAGAGGTATCACGGATGAAAAAGATAAAGACAATAAAAACAATAAAAATTAACCCGGACAAATGCACTGGTTGCCGGGCGTGTGAGATGGCTTGCTCCGCCTTTCACGCTCAGCCAAAGTATAATATTGTTAACCCTGCCAGGTCTCGAATTCGGGTCTTTCGGGATGAAGGCAACGACATATACGTCCCGATACTTGCCGGTGAATATACCGAGACTGAATGTAACGCCAGATATAGAATGATAATCAACGGGAAAGAATACGGTGAGTGCTCTTTCTGCCGGTCCTCCTGTCCCTCCCGCGACCTCTTTAAGGAGCCCGATTCGGGTGTTGCCCTGAAATGCGATGCCTGTGGTGAACCGATGCCAGAAGGAGGGCCGATGTGCGTTCAGTGGTGTGCTACCGAGGCTTTGACATACGGACCTGAAAGGACGGAGGAGGTAGAAGTAGTTGAGGAAGAGGAAGAAGAGGAGGTAGAAGAACTCTAGTGGGAAACGGGACAAACTCGCCTGTCGGGGCGGTACTGGTAGTTGGGGGAGGGATTAGCGGCATACAAGCGGCTCTGGATTTAGCTGATACAGGATTTAAGGTCTACCTGGTCGAGAAAGCCCCCATGATTGGGGGTAAGATGGCCCAGCTAGACAAGACCTTTCCTACCCTGGATTGTTCCCTCTGAATACTGGGCCCCAAGATGGCGGAGGCCGGTCGGCATCCTAACATAAGAATCCTGGCCAACACCGATATAGAGACCGTGGAGGGGGAAGCCGGCAACTTTACCGTAACTGTGACCCGAAGACCCCGTTATGTGAATGAAGACCTTTGTGTGGGTTGCCGAACCTGCTCTACTTACTGCCCGTATACGCTACCTAACCCGTTCGAGGAGAACCTGGCAACAGCAAAAGCGATAGATATCTGGTGTCCTCAGGCGATTCCGGCGGTTTCCGTCATCAATAGAGAGGC
Organism: Dehalococcoidales bacterium; assembly: GCA_034432095.1. GTDB lineage: Bacteria > Chloroflexota > Dehalococcoidia > Dehalococcoidales > UBA2162 > DAOUCV01. The sequence goes on along the minus strand of DAOUCV010000094.1, from coordinate 10,126 downwards.
CTGTTTATACTTTCAAAATAAGTGTACCATCTGTATCCCGGTCTGCCAGGCGAAGGCGATTGACTTCTCGCAGAAAAGAAAAAAGGGCGTAATGCACGTTGGCGCCATAATTGTCAGCCCGGGATATGAGATTTTTGATGCCAGAGCCAGCGGAGCGTACGGCTATGGAAGATTGAAGAATGTTATGACCAGTCTGGAGTTTGAGAGAATCCTAAATGCATCTGGACCTTATAAGGGAGAGGTCTTACGCCGGTCCGATGGAAAGACCCCGTCAAAGATTGCCTGGCTTCAGTGTGTTGGTTCACGGGACACAAGATTAGGTAATACCTATTGCTCGGGAATATGCTGTACCTATGCCATCAAACAGATGATTCTGGTAAAGAACCATTACCCGCAGACCGAGGTCGCCATCTTTCATAATGATATCCGGAGCTTTGGCAAGGGGTTTGAAGATTTCTATAACCGGGCCCAAAAAATGGAGGGCGCTCGCTTTATCAGAAAGAGAGTCTCTTCACTAAAAGAGAACAAGCGGAACAATAACCTCGTCGTTACTTATACCTCTGATGACGACCATGCCATCCATGAAGAAGAATTTGATATGGTTGTTCTATCTGTGGGAATGAGTCCTTCAAAAGACAACCGAGCCTTAGCTGAGATAATCGGCTTGAAGCTCAATGAACACGGGTTTTGTCAGACAAACCCCTTTTCGCCCAGCGAAGTAGCCGACCGTCCGGGGGTTTTCCCGGCAGCAACGTTTACCGGCCCGATGGACATTCCCGATTCCATCGCTTCAGCCAGCGGAGCCGGGGCGATGGCGGCTCAACTGCTCGCCAGCCAGAGGGGGACCCTGACTCAGATAAAAACGTATCCGAAAGAAAGGTCAGTTGAAGGCGAGGAACTGAAGATTGGAGTTTTCATCTGCCATTGCGGGAGCAACATTGCCGGCGTTGCCGATGTTCCTTCACTGGTAGCCTACGCTTCAACATTGAAGGACGTCGTCTATTGTGAAGACCAGGTCATCTCCTGCGCCTCCGACGCTCTCCGCAAGATGACCAAAGCGATTAAAGAGAAGGGGTTGAACCGGGTAGTGGTCGCTGCCTGCACTCCCCGGGACCATGAACCGGTATTTCGAGAAGCACTTCGTGAAGCGGGGCTCAATCCCTATCTTCTAGACGTGGCTAACATAAGAGAGCATTGCACCTGGGTTCATTCCCGGGACAAGGAAGACGCCACCCAGAAAGCCAAAGACATTATCGCCATGTCGGTGGCTAGAGCCCGTAATCTCTCTCCCTTAAAAGAACTCAGACTGCCGGTCAATAAGAAAGGGCTCGTTCTTGGGGGTGGTCTAGCTGGGATGACGGCAGCCTTATCTTTAGCCCGGCAGGGATTTGAGGTTTATCTGGTCGAGAAAGAGCAAGAGCTGGGCGGACACCTGAGAAACCTTCACTACACCCTGGAAGGAACGGAGGTTCAGCCCTTTTTAAGGAAGCTGATAGCTCAGGTGGAGAGTGAAGCAAAAATCAGGGTCTTTAAGGGCTACGAGCTCAAGTCTTTTGCCGGATATGTGGGGAATTTCAGGAGTACGCTGGTAAAGGTTGGCTCTCCGGATGCTACATCAGTGGAGCTGGAGCACGGCGTAACCATAGTTGCTACCGGAGGTAAATTACTCAAGCCCACTGAATACAGATACGGAGAGAGTAAAAAGATTGTAACCCAGCAGGAGCTTGAAGATATGATTGCTGCCAACACTCTGCCTAAAGACTTAAAGCAGGTGGCAATGATTCAGTGTGTGGGAGCAAGGAATGAGGAGCGACCTTACTGCAGTCGCATCTGCTGTGGGGAAGCCCTTAAAAATGCCCTGAAACTCAAGGAACTGAACCAGGATACAGATGTCACCATTTTCTATCGGGATATGCGGTCTTACGGATTCAGAGAAGACTATTATCTCCGGGCGCGGGAGAAGGGGGTATTATTTATCCAGTATGAACCGGAGAGAAAACCGGAAGTTACTCTCAGAGGAGAAGACCTTTCCTTAACTTTTTATGATTCGACTTTAGCCATGGAGGGAGAGATTAATCCCGATTTAGTGGTGTTGAGCACACCCGTCACTTCAGAAGGCAATCAGGAACTATCTCAATTGTTGAGAGTCCCTCTTACCGGGGATGGCTTTTTCATGGAAGCCCATATGAAACTAAGGCCCCTCGATTTCGCCACTGATGGTATTTTCCTCTGCGGGATGGCTCATTATCCCAAGTACATTCCAGAGACAATTAATCAGGCTAACGGGGCAGCTTTACGCGCCACTACCATTCTCTCACAGGACTCGATTACCGCCAGCGGGGCTATTTGTGAGGTCAATGAGGGTCTATGTATAGGGTGCGGTTTGTGTGTGAGGACTTGTCCCTACAACGCCTTAAAGCTTGAAGATACGGAAGAAGGGAAGGTAGCAAAAGTTATTCCCGCCGCCTGTAAAGGGTGTGGGGTCTGCAATGCGGTATGCCCCACCTGGGCCCTGTCGCTCAACCATTTTTCTGACCAGCAAATCCTCTCCCAGATTGAAGCGGCGTATTCGGTACCGATAGAAGAATCCAAGCCCAGGATTGTAGCTTTCCTCTGTAACTGGTGTGGATATCCCGCTGCCGACCTGGCTGGGGTTTCCCGAATCCAGTATGCACCCAATATTAGAGCAATAAGAGTCATGTGCTCCGGTCGAATACATCCTAAATTTATCTACGATGCCTTCTTGAAAGGAAAGGATGCTGTCTTGATCGTCGGGTGTCACCCGCAGGATTGTCATTATATTTCAGGAGTTCAGCAGATAATAAAGACCGTCCCGGTGATTCAAAAGAACCTGGAAAAGATAGGGATAAACCCGGAGAGATTAAGACTGGAATTTGCCTCCGCGGCTGAAGGAGCCCAGTTCGCCACCATAGTTAATAATTATACCGATGCCATGGCTAAACTGGGCCGTATTGAGTTGACTGACGAACAGAAAGAGAAACTGCTGGAACTAAGAGAAAAGAAAACGAAAGCAGTAAGGAAAAAGAAGGGGAAAGCTGAGAGTGTCGCAGCGTCCGGCGAGGGAGAAGATTCGTCTTCTTGACCACGAATTTTCACGCAGGATAAGGGCAGAAGTCAGAAATCTTGACCGCTGCTACCAGTGTTCTATGTGCAGCGATGGTTGTCCGGTGGCTTATGCCATGGACTACTACCCTAATCAAATCATTCATATGGTTCGGCTGGGGTTAAAGGAGAAGGTACTGCAAAGCACCGCCATCTGGCTGTGTGCTTCCTGTGAGACCTGTGCCACTCGCTGTCCCAATGAAATCGAAATCGTTCGCCTGATGGATGTGCTGCGGAGGGAATCCCTTGAGGAAGGCTTTAAAAACCCCGTTGGCAATATAGCCAAATTTCACCGGGTATTCGTAGAGCAGATCAGAAAAAGGGGAAGGATAGATGAAGGGAGCCTTTTACTTAGTTACGAACTAAAAACAGGCGACTTCCTTTCGTTTAAAAAAATCCGTGAAGAAGCGAACCTAGCTCTACAAATGTTTCGCAAAGGGAAGCTCAAACTTCCTTCAAGGAAAAAGTATGCCCCAGAGGCTGTCAGTGGCATCTTTAGGAAAGTCTTTTTCCGTGTTTAAGGTAGCGAGGGTGATTGAATGAGATTCGCATATTATCCCGGGTGTACGGCAACATCAACATCCATTGAATACGACGAATCGGTTAGGGAAACTGCGAAATACTTGGGGATTGAGTTAGAAGAGATTCCTGAGTGGACCTGCTGCGGAGCCAGTTCTGGACACGTTATCAACCAGGAATTGGCCTTAGCCCTGCCCAGCCGGAACCTGGCGCTGGCTAACCGAATGTCCCTGGGTATTGCTGCTCCCTGTCCTGCCTGTTCTCTTCGCCTTAAGACTGCTGAATACGAACTCAAAAGAGACCCCGGACTTAAAACCAGGATAGAGGAAGACATCGGCATGAATCTGGAGCTATCACAGAAGTCAAAGCATATCCTCGAGGTTTTATATCAGGATGTGGGGATTGATGCCATCAAGCAAAAGGTTCAGAAAGCTCTAGAAGGCCTTAGAGTTGTTACGTACTACGGATGTTATTTAGTTCGCCCCCCTGAGATTACGGGCTTTGATGACCCGGAGAATCCAACGATAATGGATAAAATAATGGAAGCTCTGGATGCGGAAGTAATTGATTGGTCTTACAAAGTGGATTGTTGCGGGGGAGGACTATCAATAGTCGCCCCTGAAATTGTCAAGAAATTGGTCGGTAGGATTGTGAGCGCCGCTTCTGAGGTAGGGGCTGATGCCATTGTTACTGCCTGCGGCATCTGTCAGGCTAATCTGGACATGCGTCAGCCGAAAAATAGCGGTTTCCGTCTCATGCCCGTATTCTATTTCAGCGAATTATCTGCCTTAGCGTTCGGCAGTCCAAATGTAGGAGAATGGTTAGCCAAGCACTTTGTAGACGCAACAGGTCTGTTGGAAAGACTGAAGTTGCTATAGAATTCGAGCCTCTGTTACCAACTCTACTCATATAATCTCAAGAATGGGCTGGCTAATCAGACTTCCAGGCAGTTTTCCCAGACGCCGTGTATGTTGCAGTAGGCGAGGGCACAGAGAGCCTTGAAGTCGGCCAGTGGCACCTGGAACCTTGCCTCCGGGTTGGTGTAGGCGGGGGCAAAAGTAGCCCGGCCAAGGTTTATCACCTGTCCAGTCTTCTTTACCCCGAATAGCTCAAGCCAAGCGATGTGGTGCTCCGTGGTGTTGGGGTGGGGAGTCTCTTTTCCCACTATCACATGGACAATGTCGGCACCACCCTCTCCCTTACCCTTTCCGATTTCAATAACCGGGACATGCTTCTCTTTCCCCTCAGACTTGGCGTCTTTCACTATATCCTGAAACCGCATGCTTCACCTCCCTGTCGGGTTCATGAATTTCTAGGTTCTCTGCCATAAGGTCGTAGTCACTCTCTGGCTAATGGTGCTCTTCTGCTTCGGCCTTCTCAGCCTCAGCCTTCGTCTTATGTACGGTCTTATCGGGGTGGTTGGGTGGAGAGTATATGGTATAGAGCTTAAGCTTGAAGGTCTTTGAAGCGTTTATTACATTATGGTATGTGCCGGCTGGGACTATAACTGCATCCCCATCTCTTGCCAGGTGTTTTTCCTTCCCGCCGAAAACGAAGGTTGCTTCACCTTGCTCGATGCGGAAGAACTGGTCAACGTTCGGATGCACTTCGTTGCCGATTTCTTCGCCAGGTTGCAAGCACATCACGACGAGCTGAGAGTGCTTCCCGGTAAACAAAACCTGCCTGAAATAGTTATTGTCTAGAGTCTGTTTCTCAATTGGGCCGACATATCCTGCCATTTCATACCTCCTTTGTGAAACACTATTTGGCTTTTGTATTACTCTACTTTTTTGAATTCGTCCTTGCCCGCCCCGCAGACAGGACAGACCCAGTCGTCGGGTAAGTCTTCAAAAGGTGTGCCCGGTTTTATTTTACTATCGGGGTCTCCCACTTCCGGGTCATAGATATAGCCACAGACAGTGCATTCATATTTTGCCATTTCAGGTTTTGCCTCCCTTCTCTGTTCAATATAGCTGGGAGCCGTCTTGGGGGTGGTGCCCCGTTTGACCTGATGGTAGTAGGCATAGGTCATTGGTTCGCCTTCCTTAAGGATATCTGCTCCCACAAGCTCGCCGATGAAGATAGTGTGAGTTCCCACATCCACTTCCTGAATTACCCTGGCTTCCAGATAAGCTAGGGCGTTATCCGTGACCACCGGGACCTGAGTCTCACCCATTTTATAGTTAATACCCTCAAGTTTATCCATGTCCCTGCCTGATTTGAAGCCGAAGTGACCGATGAAAGAGAGGGGGGTATCCTGAGATAATACCGAAGCCACGAACACCCGGCTCTCTTTAATAAACTCGTGGGTTAAATTGCTCTTGTTGATACTGACAGCCACGGTAGGCGGTTCCGACGTTATCTGGAATACGGTGTTGGCGATCTGCCCGTTGAACCTGTCTCCCTTTCTTGAGCATACCACATACAGACCGTAACCCAGCTTGTATAAAGCCTTCAGATTCATATCACACCTCCCTACCGTTCTTGCCTATTTTAGCCATTTACTTAGCCTCCGTCCAGAGAGGGATGTTCTTTCCTGACAAACCAACCTGCCGGGTCTTTGAGGTATTCGTAGTAATCCAGCAGAATCAATTGGTGTTCCCTTTCTTCCATAGCTAGGGTCTCATAGAACTCTCTCGTAGTGTTATGGGTAGCGTTTTCCATCTGGCTTTTATAGAGGTTATGGGTCTTATTTTCCATTTCTATGGCGGTTTGTACAGCATCAAGTTCAGTAGCCAGAGGCTTTACAGTAGAGCGCATCTCTTCGATGGCTCTGGCAAATATAGTTCTCAGTTTTTTGCCTCCGTCGGGTTGAAAATCAGTTACGGGCCAGGCTTTCTTATTTCGTATAGTATTGTATATCTCCTGGAACTTCTGGCGGTGTATGTCTTCTTCAGCGGCTAGCGACTTCAGTAGCTTCTTACCCAGCTCATTGCTACTTTCCTGGCTGGCTTTTAAATAGTATTCCTTGCCATCGATTTCCATCTGGATAGCAATTTGAAGCGCCTCCAGAGTTTTATTCTGTTCAGATTCCATTACCGACCCCCTGTGGAAGGGCAACCCTCTTTAAATAGAGTGTAACGCATAATAGACACCAAGTTTGCTCTTTGTCAACACTTTCTCTCCATCGTTTTTAAGAGGCTGACATTAGGTCACCTTTAATACCGATGGTTACTTCTTTGAGGGGAAGAGCTTTACCGCTCAATTGTATTGCCTGCCTGGCCATATAAACCAGCCCGGAACAGCAGGGCACCTCCATATGCACCACCGTCAGGCTCTTCACCGATGATTGGCTCAGGATGCTGGTCAGCTTCTTCAAATGCGCCTGAAAATCATCCAGCTTGGGGCAAGCAATTAGCAAGGCGTGGTTCTTTAAAAAGTCCTGGTGAAAGCCAGCATAGGCAAAGGGAACACAGTCTGAAGCAAGCACTAGGTCAGTTCCCTGAAGGAAAGGCGCTGTCGAGGGAACGAGCGTAAGCTGGACCGGCCAGTGCCTGAGCATTGACGGCTGGGCTACCGCCTCTTTGTGAGCAGACCCTGCTGATTCCTGCCTGTCAAATTGAGTGACCGTGGCTGAGGAACAACCACAGGGGAGTTCTCTTTCGTGGTGCTCGTGTTCTTCAAGATGGGCTTTTACTGCCTCCTCGTCAAACTCCGCGGCTTCTCTCTCTTCGATGGTAATTGCCCCCTGGGGGCATTCTCCAAGACAGGCACCGAGACCGTCACAGTAGGTCTCACTGATGAGTTTTGCCTTGCCATCAACAATCTGAAGGGCACCCTCGGCACAGGCGGGCACGCAGGCACCACAGCCGTTACATTTTTCTTCGTTGATTTTTACGATTTTCCTTATTGTTTTTGTGGTCATTATTCACCTCCTTGCGGGTTCTGGGTAGGGTGAGTCCGCTAGTCCTCACCTTTCAATTCCTTCCACCTCTCCTCCCCGAGGCATTGGCGGGCGGAAGCACACCAGTCGATGCAGGAAGGCACTTTCTCCCGATAAACCGTCTCACCGCACTTCTGGCACTTCACTCTCATTTCGTCGGAGAAGATTTCAACCTCGGCACCACAGTTCGGGCATTTGTGTAACGATACCCGTAGATTCCTCAAGTCCTGACCGGGACATTTAATTGTCATTGAAGCACCTCCTTTAACGGTGGATGTTCAAACTTCTATACCACATAGTATAACTTTTGTCATTAGTTTATCTATGATTTAAATCACATTGGGGAATCAACCTCACCCTCTCAAATTCTCCTTCCTTTGAAAAGGAGAAGGGGAAGTAGATAAAAGAGGGGTGGAGCCCCTCTTTAGACACCCCAGAAACGTGTGGGGGGTTAACGAAAGAAGGACAGGGCTGAAGGATTTGAGCCCTCCAGCCCCTTTTGTATTTTGACTTTCTCTATGATGCCAGGCCTAGTATCCCATGGACTTCTTCATTGCCTCGTCTATCCAGTGGTACCTGACATACCACCCAAACCCTTGACCGTAGAAATTCTGCAGCCAGGGCCACCACAAGGTGTAGGTGTATGGTGTTGGCCGGGGTATGTAGTAGGCCTGCTCCAGAAGGTAGGACTTGGCTCTCTTGTAGGCTTCGTAAGCCCTGGGCGTGTCGGTAAAGATGTATGTTTGCATTTCGTTGTAGATGTCTTCAAGGAGAGGGATGCTTCCTGCGGGGTCGTTGACAAAACTGGAATTATACGAGCTGGTGCCCCTCCAGCCAGACTGGAATAGCTGGATACTCAGCGTTGAAAACATACTGCGATAGATCATCTCCTCGTGTGTCCGCCGAAAAGCGAGTGTGATATAGCCGCCTGGCTCTCTGACATCCATCTCGAGGGTAACGTTCACCTTAGCCCACATGTCCTTGAAGATGGAGAGCTCGTCGATGGCCGCAGCAGAGGTCGAGACGATCACTTTTGCCTTGAAGCCATTGGGGTAGCCCGCATCAGACAACAGCTTCTTTGCCTTCTCCGGATTATAGGTAAATAGCTCCCGGACTGCCTCGGGCATCTCCGCTAAAGGCTTATACAGGCCGGTGATTGTCCTATTGACTGGCCAGACGTCTATCTCAGCCTCCCCTTTATAGTAGTCTCTCACTATTGCTTCGAAATCGGTAGCCAGCATCAGCGCTTGGCGCACTCTTACATCGTGGTAAGGAAGAGCTGGATTATTCGTCCTCATGCCGATGACCCAGGGCTGGTTGGACAGAGTTCGGTGATACAAGAGGTTGGGGCATTGCCGCATCAGCACTTCCCACTGCTCACGGATAACTCCGGCAAGCGCATCAATTTTGCCAGTGCGCAGCGCCGCCTGCTGGGTTGAAACGTCGGGTATTATCAGCTCCTTGACTTCATCCACGTAGGGTAATTGATTGCCCTTACCCGGACCCACCGGGTCCTTCTGCCAGTAGTTGGGGTTCTTGACAAATCTTAGCAGGCTGCCGGGAACATAGTCAGCGAAAATAAAGGGTCCCGTCCCTACTGTATTTCGCCAATTGTCCACATCGCCGTATTTTTCTACCACCTCGCGGGGATAGATGGATCCAGACCCAGCCCCGTAGACTACCCACAAAAAGGATGTCCAGTACTCTATCGGAGTCCTGATGGTCACTTCCCAAGCTCCGGTTTTTTCAATGGTCGACGCTGCCGCTACCTTCGGCTGGCTGGTAACCAACCAGGAGGTGGGCGAGTTTTTACGCCGATTGAAGCTCCAGACAACGTCATCGGCGGTCAGTTGCCGGCCATTCATCAGCCGTCCGGCGTCGCTATCCACTAGCTGCCAGTGCACACCTTGACGAATCTTGAGTACCCAGACGCCCGGTTCGGGTCTCGTCCAGCTTTCAGCGATCTCGGGGAACATATAATCTTCCACGGCGCCTCCCCCCGCCGTTAAATCAGTCACCCCACTGCCGGCTGGGCCTCTTGTCCAGTCTTCTGCCATATGCCGCTGATAGCAGTAGGTACTGGCTTGTGCTCCAGAGTTACCTTGTCTACAGTCATCAAAACTGGTCGGGTCGGTAGCTGTGGCGACGGTGAACGTGCCACCATATTTTGGCACTTCTGGAGGCAGTATCTCCGGCTTTTCCGCTGCCACTTTTTTCTCCACCTTTTCTTCCTCGGCGGTTACTACTGTTGCTTTCCCTGCTTCTACTTCTTCTTTCGCCTCCTCTTTTGGGGCGCAGGAGGCTATCACCAGGGATAGCACCATCAAGCAACTCACCACCGCCCACATAATCTTCTTTTTCATTCTCGTTTTACCCCCTTTCTAGTTTTGATTTGATTGAAGAATTAAAGGTAATATCATATATGACATATGTTATTGGTAAGTATAGATATCTCATCAGGGTTTGTCAAGCCCCCTTCCGGCGACTCTTACTAATTTTTCAAAATTAGACTGTTAACGCTTGAAAGTTAGACTGTTAATGGTTCAAAACTGGACTGGGATATTACATCCTTCTGAAAAAAGGAGGATGTATGGACCAGAT
>DAOUCV010000093.1:0-4667 GCA_034432095.1 Dehalococcoidales bacterium | reverse complement strand
TTCCCAGCGATAAAACTGAGCGTGGTCAACCTGATACCGCCGGCACACCTCGCTTATCGTGGTGCCTGACTGCCTCCCCTCCTCCACCACCCTCAGTTTCTCCTCAGCGCTCAAGCGCCTACCTTGATTTCTACCCATATCATTACCCCTCCTGGTTCAGTTTTATTATATCTACCCCTGGAGGAGTTGTCGCAAATTTTTCTGAAGCTAGCTGTCCGACTTCCATTGAAGCACAACACTTTCTACACCTTCGGGAAGGTTTGGTTGGTTTGTCGCCTCAATCTTGTTCGGGGCTCGAATCAGTGAGCAAATAGCCGCCAGGACATTCCAGTGTTTCAAAGCCGCCGGCATTATTGATACCCCAGATGGGATAATTGAGGCCGGGTGGGATAGACTTGTAGAAATCCTTGATGACGGTGGCTATGTGCGATACGACTTCTCTACAGCAAGCAAGTTACTTGAGATAATGACCGTCCTTAAGCAGAACTACGGGAGCTTGGAGAACCTATATTGCCAGGCATTGGACGGGAAGGGCCTGGAGAGGCAGCTTCAAGAGTTTAAAGGCATCGGACCAACCACCACCCAAATATTCCTCCGAGAGTTACGAGGGGTCTGGCGGGTTCAACCAAAGATAGCTGAGATTGCGCACATTTCTGCCGCCAGTCTTAATATTGCTCTTTGTCGATTTGAGGAGGGAAGACTAGCCAGGGTGGAAACCGCCCTTGTCAAGTTATACCTGAGATATTGTAAAAGGAGAAAGTGTCGCCAGTGTCCGATGGCAGATTTCTGCATTAAGGTGCGGTCAGCCAAGGAAGCCAAGAGTGATAAACGGTTGAGGCTCACTTAGTAGTAATCACCCAGCAGATGGATATTGCCCAATCTCACATTTCTCAGTCCCTGCGCTTTGGCGGCTTCAAAACATTCCTCGGCGTGTCGTCTGGAGGTCGGAGGCAGATCATTCATCATAAATTGGGGATGGAAGGCAAGGAGGGCATAGGGGATATCCGGGCCAAGCGAAGCTATAAAGGCAGCAATACGGGATATTTCCTCCCTATCTATGTATCCGGGCACAAGCAAGGTGCTGGCGACTAAAAAGGGAGGCGACGGTCTTTTTTCAACATACTGGGCTAGCAGCTTAAAGTTTTCCAGCGTCCGTCTGTTGCTCACCCCACAGAGGGCCACATGGAGCTCCTCGCTCCAGGCCTTGAGGTCGAATTTGATACAGCCACCGGAGTTTAAGGACAGCTCAGCCGCTTGCCTTAGTAGTGCTGGATGCATTGAGCCATTGGTCTCCCAGCAGATGCGAAGAATCCTCCCCTTGTTCTGTTGCAGGGCCAGCCGGGAGGCGCGAATGGCATGGGGCAGTTGCGGTGATGGGTCACCACCGAAATAACAGATGCAAGCGGTGCGTTCATCGACTGCCTGAGCCAGCGTCATAGCATCAGTCTGGCTGCCCTTTGTTGCCGAATAACGATATTGCCAGTTCTGGCAGAACAGGCAATCAAAGGAACACGCATGATAAAAGACGGCCAGGTTCTTATAGCCATATTCAGGCCCTTGAGAATAGGCAAACAGGGGGTAACCAGCCCCGCTCCCTCCAGGACAAACCCAGTCAGCGACGCAGTTAGTCGGCAGCGCATCATAATACCAGCTCACGTTGCCCTTCTCGGCGGTGGCGCCAATAAGTTTATTTTCCTTGTTAGTGCGCAGACCGCAATACCCCTTTCCCCCAGGCGCAGGGCGACACTCATTAGCACAAAGGTGACAGCTTTGCCCTTTCTCAACCTTGGGGGGCTCAGGGGGTAAGGCAAATGGTTTCCTAGCAATACTGTGCGCTTCCTCTATGAAAGGCAACACTTGAGTGAAGTCATTTCGGATGCAATCCACACATAGACCTAAGACCCCTGAAATGAGAGAGGACTCTTTACCACAATGCTGGCATACAGTAACATCTTTAGCGCTCGGTCGCTGATGAATTGTCCCCATCCTGTCAGTGATTCTACCTAAACTAGCCCTTAGTAGCAAATGCTGTCCCCATGTGCTCAGCGCTAGTTTATGGCAACTTTTTTGACGAGGTGTCTGCAGTGGTGAGCTGTCACAAATTGGCTTTGTGTTCTCTAGAGCATTGCAGCAACGGGGAGCCTGCATCGCAAGGCCCCCCTCAAGTGTGCTAAGGATAAGCCGAGGCTACTTGGTATGTATCACGATGCTGCCGCCGGCAATCTCTTGCGGGTTGGCTTGGTCAATATCGTCCCCGGCTGTCTTCACGTTGTCGTATACCACACCGCTGGCGTCCCAGATTTTGATCCGGAACTTGTCCACGCCACCACCGCCAGGCAGCTGGCCATCGGTCGCGGTCAGCAGGAAGTCATAGCCAGGCACACCATTGACAGTGCCAGTGCCCTTGTACTGGGCTTTGGCTCCAGCAACGACCAGCCACTGATAGCTATCGCTGTGGAAGTTAAAGTTAGCGACATGGAACTGGAACTCCGTCTGACCAGTCGGAACTTGGGCACCCTTCTGGTACTTGGAGACGAAACCGAAGGTAACCTTCCCGCTCAAGGCTGGGTCAGGGCGGTTGGCTCCTGCGGGGGAGTTAATCCAGCCACCGCCAGTGACGAAACCAGCGCTTGGGTCACAAACGACGACCATGACCGTGGCTGTGCCGCTATCATTGTCCTTGTCAGCTACTGCAACTGTCATGGTGTAAACGCCAGCTTGGGTGAAGGTGTGGCTAGCAGTACAGGTGCCACTGGTTCCAGCAACCGTCCCGGAAGCCGGCGTCGTCCCATCGTCCCAGTTGATGCTCCAAGAAAGGGGTGCATCGTTAAGCCCCGGGTCGGTAAACGAGGCCGAAACGGTGACAGTGCTGTTCAAAGGGTAGAGGGTGCCGCTGGTCGGCTCCGTGATTGTAACCATGGGCGCGACATTGAGTACCGTAAGTTGGAATGTCGTTGTGCTGGTGCCACCCCAGGCATCAGTGGCAGTGATGGTGACCGTTTGGCTTTGCACTGGCCCGTCGCTTGTTTGGAAGTTCCAGGACCATGTTCCATCAGTGACAGTGATTGTGCCAACCGAAGCAGTAAGGGTTACAGGGTCACCATTCGGGTCAGTCACAGTACCAGTGTTAGTCGCCGGTTGTCCTTCATCTACTGTGACAGTCGAGTTGTTGGCAGTCACACTCGGTGGCTGGTTGTCCCGATAGACGTAGACCCTTCCCGCATCCACGCCGCCACCATCGTTTTGAAACGCAGCTACCACCACTTCAATCACACCGTCCCCATTTAAGTCACCCAGTGAAACATCATTGCCGAAGGCGTCCGCGGCGGCTTGGCCGGTGAAAATCTTAGTGGCAGAAGCGGCACTTATAGAGCCACTCGTCAAGTTCGTGAACAGGTATGCCCTGCCCGCATCGGTACCACCTGCGTCATTTGTGTGGGCCCCCACGAGCAAGTCAGCTTTCCCGTCCTTATCTAAGTCTCCACTGAAAATCCCAAAACCACCGAACCTGTCGCCAGGTTTTTTTCCCCTGTAATGGTTAAATTGGCATCTGGCGGAGTCAGAGATTTCTTGGTGGGAGCACCATAGAAGACAAACACCCTCCCATTGCCAGAAGAGAGATTGTCCCACGCACCAACTATAATGTCGTCTTTGCCATCACCGTTCACATCGGCCAGGTTCAACCCAACCCCTAGTTCTTGGCCACCATACGCCCCGGTTATTATTACATTCGCCGTAGAGGCACTACGAATACCACTCAGAGTAGGGCCTCCATAGAAGAGATAGGCACGACCGGTCTCGCCGGAGTATCCTCGGGCCCCAATGAGAATATCAGCGTATCCGTCACCATTGACGTCACCATATTTGGTAGAAAGACCGGAGCCTAGTATATTGAAAGCTGCTTCTGCGTCGATGATGATGTTCGCTGACGCTGCTGATATTTCGCTAGGCCAACTGTTTCTACCAAAGAATACGTAAGCTCGCCCATCATTGTAATAGCGGCCGTCATATGGATGGTTTAACGGCGAAGCAGTCATGAAGTCCTTGATGCCGTCACCGTTTACATCTCCGACGCACCTGAGCCTATCGGCACCAAATGTCCACCTCGGGGTGTTGTACTCCCCGTTTATCTTGACATCCGCTGTTGCTGCAGAGATTGTCCCTGTTCGCCTAGCAGGACCGCCGAAGAAGATATAGACTCTGCCATGGTTTACCCAATTGTTAGGGTTCGAAACGTCATAGGATGGCGCCGAGACGGCGAAGTCGTCATACCCGTCTCCGTTCACATCACCAATGAAGCCGACGGTTCGCCCAAGCTCGTCACCGGGTCGTTCTGCGGTAATTGTAAGGTCAGCATCGGTAGCCGACAGGTTAGTGAGTACGGGCTTGCCATAAAATAAGTACGCTTTGCCTGTTCCGTAAATACCCTGCATAGCGCCGACCAGCAGGTCGTTTATGCCATCTCCATCATAATCACCCTCCGCCGAGGTCTGACCACCAAACCAGTCACCCGCCGACGAACCGGTGAAGGTAAAAACAGCCTCATAGTTCCTTCCTTAGAAAACTTGGGGTAAGGGGGAATGATTATGAAGTCCGATAGAAAAATGAACCCCCTCTCTACCGGGGTCGTGCCCCGGTTCGATGCAGTCTTATGTACAGCCGGGGGT
>DAOUCV010000092.1:0-3738 GCA_034432095.1 Dehalococcoidales bacterium | reverse complement strand
AAACAGGCTGAGGAAGCCTTGACTGGGGGAGCTAAATGAGCTATTCTTTTCTTACCTACCGGTGGCGGATTTTGACCCGTCCACAAGTGGCCCTTTTTAGGTGTCCGGTGACACTGAAGCTTTCATCGGCTACCCTTTTCATCTCAGAGACAAACTCTCCGATGGAGTGTAATGCGAAAGGTCGCCTTCTATTTTCTTTTGTCTTGAAAAGGGCACAATATTGGCGTAAGGAGGGTGGGTGGCTATTAAGTCTACAGAATCATTGACAATCAGGTCCAAATGACGAGCGTCACCCTGATATAGCTTCTGTATAGTATTTGTTCCAGCATGCGTAAAATCCAGTCTGTTCCAAGCGACTATCGTAGCCTCGAGGTTTATGTCAACTCCTATGCCATTCCTGTTGAGGAGTTTACATTCGACCAAAGTGGTTCCCGAACCAACCATTTGGTCAAGGACAAGGTCACCAGGGTCAGTGTAACGCATGATTAAATTCCTTGGGATTTCTGGAGCCCAATTCGCCCGATAATCGCCCCGATGGGTTGCCCACTTACCCCTGTTTTCAAAAGACCAGACGGTAGTTTTCTCCAGAGTAAACTCTTTTCGGCTCGAACAGTTTGAGATGCCCCCAGTCTATTAGCTTGACTGGGGTTCCATCTATGATTACCTCTGTACGGCTTCTGAAGAATTCTCGGTATTCCTCGTATGTAACTTCTCTCATCTCAGTCCTAATAGTATAGCTTACGAAGTGTAGGATTGATATTTCACGGATAGATTGCCAGCGCCTCGAGCCCCGTAGTCTCAGGCAAACCGAGCATAAGGTTCATATTCTGGATGGCTTGCCCGGCGGCCCCTTTAACCAGGTTGTCAAGGCAGCTAATAACAACCAACCTGCCTGTCCTCAGGTCAATGGTGGGGTGAATAAAGCAGAGGTTGTTGCCCCAGGTGTGCTTGGTGTGGGGGGAGAAATCCACCACCCTGACGAAGGGCGCATCCCTGTAGAAATCCCGGTAAAGAGCCAGTAGCTCTTCTTTCCCCTTCTCGCCCGAAGCGACCTTACCCGGGGATAGCGCCGCATAAGCCGTGGTCAATATCCCTCTGGTCATTGGTATCAGATGGGGGACGAAGGTTACCGAGGGCGGCGGCTGGGGACGGAGCAACTTTAGCTCCTGAGTAATTTCAGGCAGATGCCGGTGCCCCTCCAGGGCATAGGCAGTAACATCCTCATTAGCCTCTGAGTAGTGTGTTTGCAGACTTAGGGTCCGGCCGGCTCCGGAGATACCTGACTTGCTATCAATAATAATGTTGGGCTCGATTAGCCCGGCTTTAACTGCCGGGGCTAAAGCCAGAATCGCCCCGGTGGGATAGCAGCCAGGATTGGCCACCAGTCGGGCAGAGGCAATCTGAGCCCGGTATAGCTCGGGTAGCCCAAATACTGCCTGTTTAAGTAGTTCCGGAGCAGGATGAGCAAAGCCATACCAAGAGGGGTATTCGGCAGCATCCTTCAGCCTGAAATCGGCGCTGATATCCACCACCTTAACGCCGCTTTTTACCAACGGTATGATTTCTTTAGCGCTCTCCTTATGGGGCATGGCGGAAAAAACTAACTCAACCTCCCCCAGCTCGGCTTTAACCGTGAGGTCGATGGCGGCGAGGTGAGGGAAGACTGTGCCCAGCTTCTGCCCGGCGGCGCTCCGCCCGGTAACTGAACAAAGCTTCACCTGAGGGTGCTGGTACAGTAGCCTTGCCAGTTCCACACCGGCATAACCGGTGACATTGATAATGCCTACCCTAGTTTTACTCATGATAAATCTCCCCGTTTCACATATTGTAACATATAATTAACTGATTGTACTGAAAAATTAAAAGGCAGCGGCTAGCCCAGGAAGCGTAGCACCGCTTCCCATCCGAAAGCTCCACCCAGGGCTATAGTTACATATTTCAAGGCTTTGCCACACCAGAGAGCGAGGAAAAACTTCCAGAAAGGGAAGTGAAAGAGTCCGGCAACCATCCCCATAATATCAAAGGGCAAGGGAGCTACCGCAAAAACAAAGATGACCCAGACTCCCCATCTCCGTAGCCACTGCACTGCTTTGTCATACAGTCTTCTGTCCTGTATCACCCCCCTCCCCGTCCAACCTAAGATATAAGAGAGTGCCTCACCCCCGGCTCCTCCCGTGGCACCAGCCAACCCCACCAGGAACGGGTTAAAGAGAGCACCAAGAGCAAAGATTATCAGGAAACCAGGCATAGGTAGAATAATAGTGGCATTTGAGACCAGGCTGACAAGGAAAGCACCCAGATAACCGTAGTTCTCAAATTCTTCGGCCCTCTCCGGGTTGCGGGCGAAAACGAGAAAGAGAGCCACCGTAATAGCGGTAAACAGCAGAACAGTCAGCAGGGGAACAACCTTCTTCCTTAGCCACGTCCCCTTCACCACACCGGGCTGTTTATGGTTGTCAATTGGGTTACTCAAAGGCCTTGCCTGCTAACCGTATCTCTGCTATACTTTATCGACTTGCCCCCATCGTCTAGAGGCCTAGGACAGCAGCCTTTCAAGCTGTAAACAGCGATTCGAATTCGCTTGGGGGCACTTCAGCTTCGTTTCACTAGAAGGTGATGCGGACTCCCTTCGCTTTCCCGGCATTCTTTCTCGCCGCCTACCTAAACAGGTCTCAAAATGGCGCGGGCCGGGCCGGCATCACCCCGCTTAAGCAGGATCGGCAGACACACAAGCTCATATCTGCCGGCCTTCACTCTGGATAGGTCAAGCCCCTCAATGATGTAGACACCACTATTAAGCAGCGTCTGGTGTGTCTCAGCATTCTTTGACGGGTGCCGGAAACTGCCTACGGATATGTAATCAATACCCACCACCCGCACTCCCCTCTCAACAAGATAGTGCGCTGCCGGAGGGTCAATATATACATAATCCTCAAAAAAGGCATCATTCGGGAAATATTTTGAGGAGTTCAGCGTTTTGAACAGAATGCGCTCGCCACGCCGGATATTGTAAGGAACCAGTTCGGCAACTTTTATTGATTCTTCATCCTTTATTTCAATAACACGAGCCCGACCGATAGTAGCATTCAGGGGCATCTCATCAATGGTTTTCCCGCCAGCGATAAAATGAAGGGGAGCATCAATGTGGGTGCCGGTATGGTCCACCCACTGAATTTCCATCAGGGAAACCGGGTCGCCTTTATCCCTGTCCTTAATACGTTCTGCCCGCGCCGGGGGGTCAGTTGGCCAGTGCCACATGTTAGTGTGAAATGGTAACGAGATGTCTATCCACGTCGACGTAATTACATCCCCCCATTTATAACTTGCACCCCTTTTAGCTGTCATTTCGTGCGCCTCCTTCCTGTTATTAAACATAGGGTCATTTGGAGACTTTCTCTCAGAGCGGAATTTAATATGGTGATTGGTAATAGTTAATACCATATAGCTATCTACTGTCAATGTGCCGGGATGTTGGCTTCTGCCCGGGTAATGGAGGTTAATCGGTTTGGTGCACGGTGACGCCCGATACTTCTAAAAATAGAGAAGCCCTGAAAAATATTTTTCAGGGCTTTTTATAATTATACCCTAACTTTCTTCCTCTCGTCAACAGTCTGTGCCTGATGTGTAACTGTCAACTGTCGGTCGGTAAGAATCCCGGATGACTATCAAGTTAAGCCTCCAAAGCTCTCATGAGCTAATGCCCGAAGAATTTTAGCCCAGGGGCGATTTTGGTGCGGT
>DAOUCV010000091.1:0-38005 GCA_034432095.1 Dehalococcoidales bacterium | reverse complement strand
TAGTTCCCCATTGGCACCTCCATCTTTTTTGATGGAGTATGCCAGATTTTCCTACCTTAAATGGCGGATTTTCAGGTGTCCCTCCCTGGCCCTTTTTGGGTGTCCCCTAACACTAATCTGATTGGATTATTGGATAGACGAGTACCGGGAGGGGAAAACCAAGGGGGTGAGGCGAATAAATTTATAAGCCTAGTTCCTTGGCGATTCCCTGCATCGCTTTTAAGCCCAGCTCAAGGAACTCGTCAAGCTCTATTCCCAGCTCACTACAGGTGGCGATATTCTCTCTACTGGCACCAGCGGCAAAGCTCTTTTCCTTAAACCTTTTCTTAACTGACTTAGCCTCAACGCTAGCCAGCTTCTTATCGAGTCGGACCAGAGCCGCCGCCGTGATGAGACCGGTCAGCGGGTCGGCACAAAACAGCGCCTTATCAAGCTTGGTCTGGCGAGGAATGCCATGCGCTTCATTATGGCACAGGATGGCGTGAGCCATAGCCTCACTGGCTCCCATTTCCCTGACCAGGTCAGCCCCCAGCCGGCTGTGGCTCGCCATATCCCCCTCAGTGAGTTCCATATCTATATCATGAAGAAGTCCGGTAAGTCCCCATTCCTCTTCGTCTTCACCCAGTCGCCTAGCCAGAGCCTGCATAATTGCCTCGGTAGCCAGCATGTGCTTTATTGAATTTACATTCTCCACATTAGCTCTAACGGACTCGAGTGCCTCTTCCCGTGTCATCTTGCGCCTCCTCCTAGCTGGTAGCGGCGTACTCAATATTCCTGTGTAACAGCCTGTTCAGATACTGCCCGGTAGCTGAATACTCCTTTTGAGCTACTTCCTCGGGTGTTCCCGTAGCTATTACATAACCGCCCTTGTCACCAGCACCCGGCCCAAGGTCAATGATGTAATCGGCATTCTTAATCACATCCAGATGGTGCTCAATGACGATTACTGTGTTGCCAAGGTCAACCAGGCGTTGCAGCACTCTCAGCAGAGCCGCGACATCGTCAAAGGATAGACCGGTGGTCGGTTCATCAAGGATATACAGTGTCCGGCCGGTAGACCGTTTTGATAACTCGGTAGCCAGCTTCACCCTCTGGGCTTCACCGCCGGAAAGGGTGGGAGCTGGCTGACCCAGCCGAATATAGCCCAACCCAACATCTCTCAGCGTCTCCAGCTTTGTCTTTACCTTGGGGAAATGCTCAAAGAAGGAGAGAGCCTGCTCCACCGTCATATCCAGCACTTCGGCGATGTTCTTGCCCCTGAATTTAATCTCCAGGGCTTCGCGGTTGTACCGTTTGCCGTGGCAGACCTCACAGGGAACGGTCACATCGGGCAGGAACTGCATCTCAATCTGGATAAACCCCTCCCCGCCACAGGCTTCACAGCGCCCACCTTTAACATTAAAGGAGAACCGCCCTGGAGCATAACCCATCATCCTGGCTTCGGGGACGGTGGCAAAAAGCTCGCGTATGGGGGTGAAGGTCCCCGTATAGGTAGCCGGGTTACTGCGGGGGGTACGACCGATGGGAGACTGGTCAATATTGACCACCTTATCAATATGTTCAATACCGACGATACCGTCGCAATCACCCGGTATCTCCCGCGACCGATACAATATCTGTGCGAGTTTCTTATACAGGATTTCATTGATAAGGGTGCTCTTGCCGCTCCCTGAAACTCCGGTGACACAGACAAACTTACCCAGAGGGATATGGACATCTATATTCTTGAGGTTGTTCTGTCGGGCACCTTTTACTATTATCTCCTCGCCCGACCCGGGGCGGCGCTTATGCGGCAGAGGAATCTGCTTTATTCCGCTGAGATATTGCCCGGTTATCGATTCCTTTGCCTTCATAATATCACTGAGCGTTCCGGTAGCGACAATCTCACCACCGTGCTCTCCGGCACCAGGGCCCATATCAATGATATAGTCAGCAGCCCGCATCATGCCTTCATCATGCTCCACAACCAGTATGGTATTACCCAGGTCCCTCAGCCTCTTGAGAGTCTTAATGAGACGAGCGCCATCGGCTGGATGCAGACCCACGGTCGGCTCATCGCAGATATAAAGCACCCCCATCAGTCCGCTGCCAATCTGGGTAGCCAGACGAATTCGCTGGCCCTCACCACCGCTCAAGGTGGCTGCGGGACGGTCAAGGGTGAGATAGTCCAGACCTACATCCTTGAGGAATCCCAGGCGGGCTTGAATCTCTTTTAGAATCTGGTGGGCTATCATTTGCTCACGCTCCGTAAGGATGGCTCTATTTCCATCACCACCAAGTTTCGCCACCCACTCCAGTGCCTGACTAACCGACATCGCACTAACGTCAACGATATTTTTATCACCAATCGTTACGGCTAGCGACTCCGGCTTAAGCCGCTTCCCCTGGCAGACCGCGCACGGCTTAAGCACCATATAGCGCTCAATGTTAGCCCGCGAGTTCTCCGACTCCGTCTCACGATAGTGGCGCTCCATGGTGGGGATAATACCCTCAAAGCCCTCGAAGTACCATCTCACCTTGCCGAAGCGGCGGTACACCCTTGCTTCGCCACCTTCCCCATACAGCAAGAGGTTAATCTGTTCCTCACTCAGCTCCCTCAGTGGTGTATCCAGGGAGAAGCCGTTGGCTCTGGCTAAAGACTCCACCTTATACAGATACCAGGTATGGAACTGCCAGGGACGAATGGCTCCCTGCCGGATGGAAAGGTCTCTGTTCAGCACCAGGTTCGGGTCTATCTCCTGTTTGAATCCCAGACCGGTACAGGCAGGGCAGGCACCGTGGGGGCTGTTAAAACTGAAGGTTCTGGGGGCAATCTCTCCCAGGCTGATCCCGCAGTAGACGCAGGCAAAGTGCTCCGAGAACATCAATTCTTCGCCGTCAACCACGGAGACTAGTACCACCCCCGCCCCCAGTTTAAGAGCCGTTTCTACAGAATCAGCAATGCGCTTTCGGTCGCCGCTTTTCCCCACCACCAGCCTGTCTACCACCACCTCTATTGAGTGCTTTTTATATTTATCAAGTTGAACCTCTTCAGACAGGTCATGGATACGCCCATCAACCCGTACCCTGACATAACCTGCCTTACGCAAATCGGCAAATACTGCCTGATACTCACCTTTACGGTCTCTAACCAGTGGTGCCATAATCATAATCTGGCTACCTTCGGTAATACCTTGGATAGCATCAACAATCTGCTGCACCGTTTGGCTGGCTATCTCCCGTCCGCACTTGGGGCAATGGGGATGCCCCACCCGGGCAAAAAGCAATCGCAGGTAGTCATAGACCTCGGTTATGGTGCCCGTGGTAGAGCGGGGGTTCTTACTTGGCCCCTTCTGGTCAATGGAAATGGCTGGACTCAGCCCCTCGATATAATCAACCTCAGGCTTTTCCATCCTGCCCAGAAACTGGCGAGCATAGGCAGATAGGGACTCCACGTAGCGGCGCTGTCCCTCGGCATAGATGGTATCAAAAGCCAGTGAACTCTTACCCGAGCCAGAGACACCGGTAATAACCACCAGCTTATCACGGGGGATAACCACGTCAATATTTTTCAGGTTGTGCTCACGGGCGCCCTTGACAATGATGGAGTTTACTGGCATAGGTTTTCTATCCTTCGATTTAATTCTAGCATCAAGCAGCTAAAGGTAACAAGAGCATATTGACGGAGCCCCACGGGGGGAAATAAACTCAAGCTATGCCAGACGGAGGTGAAGGATGAGACGCTACTACTGCTTTACTTATCTGCTGTGTTGGGTTACAATTCTGACGGTATCTTGTATTGGCTGCAGTAAACCAGTTACTACTCCATCAACCGGGCAGTCGCAGGAGCAGGCAATGGTTATAACACTACCCGAGCCAAGATACACCAGTAATGTATCTATTGAACGGAGCCTGCTTCGGAGAAGGTCAGTCAGGAGTTTCACCAATGAACCGCTAACGCTCCAGGAGATATCCCAGCTCCTCTGGGCAGCGCAGGGAATCACCGATTCTTTAGGCCGCAGGACCGCTCCGTCGGCGGGAGCTCTCTATCCGCTGGAAATATATCTGGTTGCCGGGAATGTCAAGAGTCTGGCTCCGGGTGTTTATAAGTATCAGCCGGAAGAGCATCGACTGGTGAGGGTTATGGACGGTGACATAAGAAACGGGCTGGCAGATGCTGCCCTGGGACAGGGCTCGGTGAGGGGAGGTGCCATTGCGTTTGTCATCACCGCGGTATATCAGAGGACGACGGTCAAATATGGCGATAGAGGCATAAGATATGTCCACATTGAGGTTGGACATGCGGCAGAGAACCTGTGCCTGCAGGCTACGGCTATGGAACTGGGAGCCGTTACCATAGGAGCCTTTGAGGATGAACGGGTGGCTGAAGTTCTGAAGCTGCCGGAGAATGAAAAACCATTGTACATAATTCCGGTAGGACATAAGTAACTAGTTCCATATTTGATTCTTTAGCAACCCTATCCCTGTGTTTCCTCTTCCCCCAATTAGGGGCAATTAGTTCCGAAAGAGAATCGGAGCCTCTCTTTACCTCTCTCAAAAATCTACGCAATAGAGTATTGACGCAGTTGCGTAATTCCGCTATAATCTCCTTTAGAGGTATCCAGTTTATGCCAGTTATCTGTATCGCTAACCAGAAAGGTGGTGTGGGTAAGACAACTACGGCCGCAGCCTTAGCACAAGGTCTTAGTGAATACGGCAAGCGTATTCTGCTTGTTGACTGGGACCCGCAGGCTAGCCTTACCATCACGATGGGCTTTGACCCTGACAACCTGAAACGCACCGGGTATGATGTTCTGGCCAGCACTATCAGGAATAATGGGAAAGTGTTAATCCGGGATGTAATTATCCCGACAAAGAACCCCAACATTGACCTTCTCCCGGCTAATATTGAATTGTCGCAAGCCCAACTGGACCTAGTGGGGGCATTTGCCAGAGAACTGATACTGAAGGAAATGATTCAACCGGTCCGTACCTCCTATGATTTCATACTTGTGGATTGTCTGCCCAACCTCGGTCTCTTGACCATCAATGCCTTGTCGGCGGCTGACAGCGTAATTATACCCCTGCAGGCGGACTTTCTAGCGATGAAAGGGCTGGCACTCCTACTAAGCACCATCATCCGGGTGAAGGATAAGCTTAACCCGGGTCTTGAGATCTGTGGCATATTGTTTACTATGACCAACCTTCGCACCTTGCACTGCAAGGAGGTGATAGAGGTTACCCGAAAAGCCTTTGATAGCAAGATAAGAGTCTTCAATACCCTTATCCCCAGCACGGTTCGTTTCAAAGAAGCCCCGGCCGCCGGCGAGTCAATCTTAACTTATGCCCCCAACTCTAGCGCGGCCAATGCCTACCGACTACTCGCAAAAGAGGTGATGAATGAAACGGGCTAAGGTTACCGAGGAAATTGCCTACGGGACAGTCTTGGAGCGCCTTACCGGTACTGGTAAGCTAGTGCAGGCTCCACCCGACAGGGAACTACCGGAGCGGTCGGCGGCTATGATTAAACTATCGGTATTTCTGAACCGGGAGGAAGACGCCTATTTGGAAAACCTGGCTTCGATAGCGAAGTTCAGCGGGGGGAAGAAAATTAGCAAGACCAAGCTCATTCAGAGTATGGTTCGGGCTTTCGGTACGACGGCACTGGATGTGCGGGGTGTTAAGACTGAAGAGGAACTCCTCCAGAGACTAAATGCGCAATTGCGTAAATGAGTAATCGGCTAAGGGTGCTCACTTCTCTATACTTTCTTGGTCTTCCATCTGCCCAGAACGAAGTATGTTGTGTAGGCGATTGCCCCAGTAAATGTATTGGCCACCATCGCCCAGCGCACTCCGTAGATACCAAGATTGCCAACCCGGGGTAGAAAGAAGGCTAAAGGCAACTGTACTGCCCAGACTGCGGTTATGCTAACGACCATGTTGGGTAGGGTATCACCGGCACCGGCGATGCAATTCTGCAGAACCGAGGAGAAAGCCATCACCAGGTAGCTTGCCGTTGCTATCCTGAGGAAAGTGCCGCCTAGCTCTATCAGGGCAGGCTCAGTGGTGAAAATGGCAATTATGTTCTCAGCCCAGAGTAGAATCACCGTGGAACAGGCTACCATAAAAGCCTCGACAAAACTTACCGCCAGCCAGGCACTTTTGGTGGCGCGCTCTGGCTGACCGGCGCCCAGGTTTTGTCCCACTAAGACCCCCGCCCCTGTACCCAAGCCCATAGCAGGCACGAACACGAACATCTCCATTCTGGCGGCTAGGCTATGAGCTGCCACGGCGAGGGTACCGAACGGGGCGATAAACCTCATCACTATGATGCTACCAAGGGCACCTTGCAGGCTCATAACCAGGGCAGGTACGCTGATCTTCAATATGCGCCATATGATAGCCGGGGCAAGGCGGAAAACTCTCAGGGTAAGCCGCAACCGGGTGCGACCTCTGAAAAGGACCCACAAGGCAATGCCCGCGCCCAAAGCCTGAGAAATGACGTTACTCAGAGCGGCTCCACTAACACCCAGGTGAGGAAACAGCCACCAGCCTAAGACGAGGAAGGGACAAAGACCCAGATGGACGGCTCTTATTAGGGCTTCTATTATCATAGGAGTTATCGTATCCCCTGAGGATTGGATAACATACAGAGACATTATTAGGAGTTCCATACCCAGCCAGCCAGCGAACATTATTCGCAGGTAGGCCATTCCTTCGGCAGTAACCTCGGCATTAACCCCGAATAAGCGCAATATCGCTCCTGCTAGGAGGCTACCTGCTAGCGTGACTAGCATACCCCAGGTAGCACTGAGAATGAGGGCTTGCCCGGCTATATGATTGGCACCCGGGAGGTCGCCCGCTCCTATATTGCGGGCAATCATAGCTCTCACACCCGTCAGTAATCCCATATCCACCGCCCATACCATCATAAGGACGATATTAGCGACCCCTACCCCAGCAATTGAGGATGGCCCCAGCCTCCCTACCCAGATTAAATCAACGATTTGACTGACCACCCAGAGGCTTTCCATTAGCACCATGGGCCAGGATAATAGCAAGAGGTTGCCAATGACGGGGCCTTTTGTCCAGTCCTTCTTAAAAGCGAGCGCTCTCCCGGGAGAACTCTCTGCCTTTACCATTGTGAATAGTCACTTCTCATTCGGTACTTTGCCTTCAGTGAAGTATAGCGGTTTGCTCTTTTCCCGTGCAAATCGCTGGTATCAGTCTCTATATTCCACCTTTCAATGGTTTATGGTATAGTGTAGGAAAATTATGTTAGCTAAGGTAATGAGCTGCGCTCTCGTGGGGTTGGAGGGGGCTATTGTTGAGGTTGAGGCAGATATTTCTCCTGGTTTACCCTCGTTTACCATTGTTGGCTTGCCTGATGCCGCTGTCCAGGAGGCCAGGGAGCGGGTGCGAGCCGCCATTCGCAACTCCGGCTACGCTTTCCCGATGAAACGCATTGTCGTTAACCTTGCCCCTGCCGACCTGAGGAAAGCCGGACCTGCCTATGATTTGCCCATAGCTCTGGGTATTCTCCTCAGTTCCGAGCAGGTATCCGCCGATGTTTCTCGGACTATCATTCTTGGTGAGCTGTCTCTGGATGGCAGCCTGCGCCATACCAACGGCATTCTGCCTATGGTTGCCCTGGCTCAGGAACGGGGATTTTCCACTGTTATCGTGCCCGAAATTGATGCCAGAGAAGCATCCTTAATAGAAAAGGCGAAAATCATCCCCATCAGTTCCTTACCTCAATTGGTTAGCTACCTAAGGGGAGAAATACCCGCCCCGGAGTATAAGCCTGACGGAGTTGAGGAATATATTCCCCCTGCTTCATCAGTTACCGACTTGGCCTATATTAAAGGGCAGGAACATGTCAAGCGGGCGCTGGAGGTGGCGGCGGCTGGAGGACATAACGTAATAATGATGGGTCCCCCGGGAAGCGGTAAAACTTTGCTGGCACGCTCTCTTCCGTCAATACTGCCACCAATGACTAATGAGGAAGCGTTGGAGGTGACCAAAATCTATAGTGTCAGCGGGTTGCTGCCCCCGGGCACCCCTTTACTCAGGCAACGCCCCTTCCGTGCCCCTCACTACACCATTTCTAACGCCGGCCTGGTGGGTGGCGGGCACTGGCCAAAGCCTGGTGAAGTAAGCCTGAGTCATCGGGGAGTCCTCTTCCTTGATGAACTTCCTGAGTTCGGGCATTCACTGCTGGAGACCTTACGTCAGCCTCTGGAGGACAAGGTAATCACCATCAGCCGGGCTCAGGGGAGTGTGGTGTTCCCGGCAAACTTTATGCTGGTAGGAGCAATGAACCCCTGTCCCTGCGGCTACTATGGCGACCCTTTTAGACAATGCACCTGCCCGCCCAGTCTGGTTTCGCGGTATCAGAGACGGATGAGCGGACCGTTTCTTGACCGGGTGGATATCTTTGTTGAGGTGCCCCATATTGACTACGAGAAGCTGGCTGACGAAAGAGCGGCAGAGAAATCAGAGAAGGTTCAGGCCAGGGTAATAGCTGCCCGTTCCCTCCAGCGGGAGCGCTTCAGCGGGACAAGACTGACCTGTAATGCGGAAATGACACCGGCTGAGGTAAGACAGTTCTGTCAGGTGGAAGAGCAAGCCCAGAGCCTCTTAAAAGCGGCGATGAAACAACTCTATCTATCAGCACGTGCCTTCCACCGAATACTTAAACTAGCCAGAACTATCGCCGACCTGGAAAATAGCGACATAATTAAAGCCCATCACCTGGCTGAAGCCATCCAGTACCGTCCGAGAAGCCAGTTATAGCCTGGCTTGGCAGGGAAATCAATAGCGCTCATGCTGACTCGGTTTTTTTCTCCGGCTTTTCGTCGGTCTTTTTGTCGTCTTTCTTTTTTTCTGGTGAGTAGTCGCGCAGCCAGCGGTGAACCTCGTCCAGTGCCGGGGGAGCCACGCTGAAGACTTCTATGTCAGAGGGGAATTGCACCCCGTGACCTTCCCGGATGAAGAGCATTGCTGCCTCGTTATCCTGAAGGGTCTCGTCTATTCTCCTGGCGATGTGCTCATACCTTTTCTTCAAAGTTTCAGTAAAGAAATCGGTGACCATCCTAGCCACTTTTCGGCTGATAAACCCCACCAGAAGGTGTCTTTCCCAGTCCAGGCTTTCCTCAACCAGCTCCGCATCTTCAACCACCTCGACCTGGGCTCCATTCTGGCACCTATCCCTGGCAATCTCACAGCTGGGAGGACTCAATTTCTCCAGCATCTTCAGGCCCTCTTCTCCGGCCAGGGTGATTGATTCGTGGTAGATTCTCTTCACCGCTCCTATTTTTGATTCCAGGTTAGCAATGTGCTCCCTCACCTGCTGCCAGTAGAGGTTGAACCTTTCAACATACTCATTGGGAGCGCTCTCCCAAGCGTATAAGAGAGGAACGAGATATAGCTTTCTCTTATTCTGGAACTGTTTTGCTTCCGGTTTCTCTATTCTACCTAGTTCCTCTGCCATTTCTACCTGAAACTCAAGCTTTGTTGAAGACCTTTCTTATATTGGCATTGAGTTTATTGCCTAATCGAGCAACGGCTTCGTATCTGATTTTGTTAAGTTCCCTTTGTTTTTCCTCAAATTCGCTGCTGGAATAGACCTTTTCCGGGTGCAAATAAATGTCATCAACAACCCTGATTGCCCTTGGCACCTGAAAGCCGGTAGGTGAATCCACCCAATCTTCAAGCCCTCCTCTCAGTAAGGAGTCCAGTATCCCCATGGTAGATTCCAGTCTTATGTCCCGGTAGTGCTCTCCTTCGCCGATTCCCCCGGTATTCAGCAAGTAAAAGTTCAAGTGAGGAAGTCCCTTTATTATTTCGTAAAAGATATTAGCGTGCTCGGCTAGGTCACCAGCGACAAACGGGTCGTAGAAAAACTCACTTCTGATTTTTCCCGCCTGAGTTGGGTCACCGGCTGAAGATTCCATCGCCTGTCCCAAGACCATCAGAGCCGCCGCCTGCTCCCTTGTTAACTTTGATATTGCTGGAATTAACGGACCTCTGGTGATGAGAATAAGATTATCAATCCTGTCCACGTCAATGTAGGGGCTGGCATGCATAAAGTCTCTTCTGAGTATCACGGCTCTGCCGTTTGATGTCCTCTGGAAATTGTAAAAATCGAAATCTCCGTCTTCATTTACGTAGACATTTTCGCAGACAGTTTCGGGCTTTAGCAGGCCATAATATATTTCAGGTTGCTCGCCGGGATTGACCCCCTCTGTTTTGACAAACACGCCGCCGGCTTCAAACCCGTGGAAAGAACCGTCGGGCATCAGGGTTCCCCCGTCATCCTGAACAAGCCAGGTCCTTTCCTTTCCCTTTCTTGCCAGTATCCGGCAGGTGGTGGTTGTTTTCCCGTTGGCACTTAAGGCGACGAGTAATGTCCTTACCGTGCGATAATCGCCGTGCACTGATTGAAGATAGTCTTCTCGACAGCCGGCGTGTAGGAAAATACCTCCCCTTCTGGTCTTAGCCGCCCAGTCTTCAGCGGCGAACACACCCTTCTTATACTCACCTATATAGTTGCCGTTCCTGATTATCTTGACATACCTCCCGTCAGGCAGCATGGCTAGTCTTATGGTGATATCTTTCTCGGGCAGTGGTTTGGCTTTATTGGCCTCAAAGGCTTCGTCAGCAAAAAATAAGATTTGGTAATCTGGCTCTTTCACCTTTCTCTTAGGAGGTATAAAAAGGTGTCCGCCGCCATAAGCAACATGGGCAAAACGCTCCGGGACGATAAGTCTCACGGTGATGTCACTGGTCTCATTGCCCACGATTCTATCAATTGAAATAAGCCTTTCTCTGGAAAGGGCTGTTTCGCACTGAGCCAACAGCTCCAGTTCTTTCTGGCCAAAGGGATGGTCAACGCTGTTCTTGGTGAACATAGCCGACCTAGAGGTAGGTTCGCTCTCGGCAACATAATTTCCGTATATTGTTTTCCTCACCCCGGGTTGCTTTTCCACCAGTAACCTCAGTACCTCTTCAGACGGGTTATCGGTCAATCTACCTTCCTTTATTGCCTTTGCCCTGATTCTGTCCGCGGTCTGAACGAACTGTGTTAGGTCAAATTCAGTCACTTCACCTCTCCACTCTTGATAAATTTTATTTTGTCCTTTACTCCTCACCGGTTAAAGACTTGGACAGTTAATTATAACATCTTTTTTGGATGAGGTGATATAATTTACGGAGTAACGGAAGGAAGCCATGTTTCGTATCTGCCAGCCGAATGATATTGAAAGGATAAATTTTATCATCAATGAAGCCGCCAGAGCCTATGAGGGCGTTATACCATCTGACCGCTATCATCAGCCCTATATGAGTATGGATGAACTTAAGCGCGAAATGAAGCGCATGACCTTCCTTGGCTGGGAAGTAGATGGTGAGCTTGTGGGGGTAATGGGACTGGAGCCGATTAAAGATGTTACCCTTGTCCGTCATGCCTATGTATTACCCCGGTGGCAGCAACAGGGCATCGGCAGTAAACTCCTGAACCGCCTTAAGACCCTGGTTACTACTTCCCGCCTGCTGGTGGGGACATGGGCTGACGCTTACTGGGCGATTCGCTTCTATGAAAAACACGGCTTTACCCTTCTTCCCAACAAGGATAAGCTCCTTAAAACCTACTGGGATATCCCCCAGCGCCAGATTGAAACCTCAGTGGTTGTGGGCATAGAGATGAGGGCTAGCCGGATGCCCAGCCCTTAGCCGGGTATTCTGTCCCTTTTGGCTCAAAAACCCTATAGCTCAGCTTGTAGGAGTGTCGTTGTATCTTGGACACCCTGAATACCACGAACTTCGCCAACGACTATCTTCGTCAGTTCAAAGAGTGTCTTAGCTTCAGCGATAGCGATGGCATCCCACTGTCCGAAAACAAGGTTTACATCTATGACTCCGTGGGTGGCGCGAATTTGGGATAAAGCCTCAGGTTCCAGCCCTGGGATCAGCTTGATAAGAAGATAGCCTTTCACCATATGGCAGTATTATATTCCTTGTTAGGTTTTCTTGGCAAGTCTAACCTCACCCATAACCCCATCCCCATAGACCTTCAATAGCTTTGCTGGCAGAATCTTATTCCTTAAGTCCTCATTGCTTCTGGTATAAACTTTTATATAGTTACCAGTGCGACCGGACCAAAGCCCAGCGCTCGACTGCCTCTCCCATAACACAGTCATTGTCCTGCCTAAAAACCTCTGCCTGTAGTTTTGGTCACATTTGCGGGCCAAAGCCCCTAAATTTTGATTTCGTTGCGTCCTAGCGCTATTGGCGGAGTGGGGCGGCATTCGGGCAGCCTCAGTTCCCGGACGTGGCGAGTAAGGGAAGACGTGAATGCGGGCAAACCCTGTCTTTTGGCAAAAATCGTAGCTTTCTTCAAACTCCTCGTCAGTCTCACCGGGAAAGCCGGTAATAATGTCGGTAGTGATGGCGGCATCGGGCACGATAGCCCGGATTAAAGATAGTGATTTCTCATACTGGGTGATGGTGTAGCGCCGCTTCATCCGTTTGAGCACGGTATCACTGCCGCTCTGGAGGGGGAGGTGGAAGTGGGGGCACAGCCTCGGGTCACGCCACAGGTCAATGAGTTCCGGGGAGATTTCCTGTGGCTGGAGGGAGGAGAGCCGCAGCCTGATGATATTGGTCTCAGTTAAGATTTTCTCCAGTAACCTCCTCAGATTAATGCCGTCATAGTTGTAGGAGCCAATCTCGGTTCCAGTTAATACTACCTCTTTGGCGCCGCTGGAGACGCAACGCCTGACTTCATCAACAAGTTGGGCAGCAGGCAGACTTTTCTCCCTTCCCCGTACCAGGGGCACAATGCAGTAGGAGCAGAAGTTGTTACAGCCATCCTGAATCTTGAGGAAGGCACGAGTTCTGAACCGAGGTTCATCATTGGTAGTGTCGTCTCCATTACTGGAGGTACTGGAGGCTGATTTGTCCAGGTATCCTGCCTCGTATAGCAATCGCAGTAAGTTCGGTTTTTCCTGATTGCCCACGACAAGGTTAACCCCGTCAATCCTGGCTAGTTCCTGAGGTGCCCGTTGGGCATAGCAACCGGTAGCCACCAGCCGGGTGTCGGCGTTTCGGCGATGAGCCAGTCTAAGCAGATGGCGGGCTTTGGCGTCGGCGATATGAGTAACCGTGCAGGTATTCAGGATATAGACATCAGCCTCATCTATTGAGGCTACTAGCCTGTGTCCCGCCTCAAGGCACTGCCTGGCGACAAGCTCCGTCTCGGCTTGATTCAGTTTACAACCTAAAGTTTCTAGGGCAATCTTCATAACTATTTGGTTGACTATTTGACCGAAAATACATTATAATACCAAGTCTAATCAAGTGCTAGCAAGCTGAGGAGTTAAGTTTGGTGGATAATCCCAATAACAGGGTGGTGATATCCGGGATCGGTTGTTTATGTCCACTTGGTCTGGATTTGGCCAGTGCCTGGGAGAATCTTGTTGCCGGCAGGTCCGGCATTGACTACATAACCCTCTTCGATGCCACGAACCTCGAGACGAGGTTCGCCGGGGAGGTAAAGGGGTTTGAGCCTACCAACTATATGGAACGCAAGGAAGCCCGGCGGATGGACCGCTTCGCCCAACTGGCAGTTGCGGCCAGCATGCAGGCGGTAGAGCAATCCGGGCTCCAGATCAACTCCTCCAACCGGGACCAGGTCGGTATCATCATAGGCAGCGGCATCGGCGGTTTAACTACCCTCTTCCAGCAGGCGAGAGTCCTATTGGAAAGCGGACCGGATAGGGTAAGTCCATTCACGGTTCCAATGATGATATCCGATATGGCGGCAGCGCAGGTATCCATTATCCTGGGGATAAAGGGAGTGAATCTCTGCACGACTTCAGCTTGCTCCAGCAGTTCCGACGCAATTGGGGTTGCTTATGAACTCATTAAGCGAGGCGATGCCCAGGCAGCGATTGCTGGTGGTAGTGAATCAATACTCAACCCGATAGGTGTTGCCTCCTTCAACGCGCTCAAGGCACTCTCAACCAGGAACGATGCGCCTGCACAGGCGTCTCGCCCCTTTGATGCTGAACGTGACGGTTTCGTCATTGGTGAAGGAGCCTGCATCCTTATTCTAGAAAACCTCGCCCATGCCCAGCGGCGGGGAGCTAATATTCTCGCTGAGATTATGGCCTACGGGGCTAGTGGTGATGCCTTTCACATCACCCAGCCGGATGAAGACGGGGACGGTGCCGCCAGAGCAATGCAACAGGCACTGCGTAAAGCGGGCTTGGCACCGGGTGATATTGATTATATCAACGCTCATGGCACATCCACGCCCTTAAACGACAAGGTGGAGACCATGGCGATAAAGAAGGTATTCGGTGAATATGCCTATCGTGTCCCGATAAGCTCTACCAAATCAATGACCGGGCATCTCATTGGCGCCGCTGGTGCTCTCGAAGCCGCCGTATCCATCATGGCTATTCAGCATGGCATAATACCGCCGACGATTAACCTTACCCATCCTGACCCGGAATGCGATTTGGACTATGTGCCTAACGTAGCCCGCAAGGCTGAGGTGACCACGGCTCTCTCTAACTCCTTTGGCTTTGGCGGTCACAACTCAGTTCTGATTTTCCGAAAATATAGCGAGGGTTCCTAGAAAATCCTCGATTTTTCTGGGTGAAGTGAGGCATAGGCTTGAGCCATAGCCGCTGGAATTTGCTGCCCTCTGTCCCCGACCGATGCTTGGGTGGCATTCCGGGTTTCTCACGGCTGATAACTCAACTCCTCTATAACCGTGGTCTCACTGAACCAGCTCAGCTGCAATCTTTCCTCGCCGCTGACGAAAGTCTAGCCGGTGACCCAAATCTACTGCCGGGTATGCATCAGGCAGTAGCCAGGCTTTACCGGGCTTTGCTCTCTGGCGAAAAAGTTGCTGTCTATGGTGATTTTGATGCCGATGGCATAACGGCTACCGCCCTATTGGTCCAGGGGTTATCGCTCCTGAGTTGTAAAGCTACCCCCTACATCCCTCATCGCCTGACGGAGGGCTATGGGCTTAGAACGGCGGCTTTAGAGGCTCTCTACCGTCAGGGTATTAGCCTGGTTATTACGGTTGATTGTGGAATTACCGCTTTATCCCAGGTGAAAAGGGCGAAAAGGCTGGGGCTTGATGTGATTATTACCGACCATCACACCCCCACCGACGAAATCCCACCCGCCAGGGCGGTGATTAATCCCAAGTTGCCTGACTCAGACTATCCCTTTTCGGAGCTGGCTGGTGTTGGCGTAGCCCTCAAACTCCTGCAGGCTTTGTTCCGGGGTCTGGGCAGAGAGGAGGAGCTAAATAAGCTGGCAGACCTGGTAGCCCTGGGAACTATCGCTGACATGGTGCCGCTACTGGGCGAAAACCGATACCTGGTTAAGCAAGGACTGGAACTACTGAGCACCTCCCCGCGCCTCGGCATAAAGGAAATGCTCCTCCAGGCTGGGTTAAGTACCGCCGCCCTTGACAGTGAAAGCATTTCCTGGGTTATCGCTCCACGCTTGAACGCTGCCGGCAGGCTGGAACACGCCATGGGCAGCTATCGGTTGTTAATGACAGACTCCCCGGAAGAGGCGCGGGAACTGGCTGGATGGCTGGAACTGAAAAATGCCGAACGTCAGAGGTTGACCACCAGGGCTCTGGCTAAAGCCAGAGAGCAGGTACTGGCTCAAGGGGATTCGCCGCTCTTAATCGCTAGCGATAGTGATTATCCGGCTGGGATTATGGGGCTGGTAGCTGGCAGACTATGTGAGGAGTTCTATCGCCCGGTAATAGTCATCAGGACCGGGGAGCAAATGAGCGGGGGTAGCTGTCGTAGCATCCCCGAGTTCGATATCATCCGAGCCCTGAGCCGGTGTAGCCGCCTGTTTACGAATTTTGGCGGGCACTCCCAGGCTGCCGGTTTTAGCTTGCTAACTAAGAATTTACCTCGTCTGAAGCAGGAGCTCATAGAGTTAGCGGCTACTGAGTTAGAGGGGGTTGACCTTCGTCCCAGGATAGATATTGATGCCGAAGTCATGCTTTCCGACCTGGGTGGGGATACCTTCTCCATCATCCAGAAGATGGCGCCTTTTGGTCAGGGTAATCCCGTCCCCACCTTCCTCAGCCGCAGCGTGGAAGTCGTTGACTGCCGCACCATGGGAGATGGTGGTGAACACTTAAGAATGAGACTCAAGCAGAATGACCTTGTCTGGGACGGGGTAGGGTTCGGTCTGGGCAATTACCTGAGTGAAGTAGTCTCCCCCCTCGATATCGTGTATAATCTGGAGGTAGACCGCTGGGGGGGACAGGAGAAACTCAGGCTCAATATCCTTGACTTTAAGGCTGTTAGGTAGTACTTTCCCTGGATTTCCTTTCTCTTTCCTCCCCGACCTTAACCCATCGCGTTCTCAAAGCCAGCAATGGAGTAACGATGATAAGGACAATTATAGATATAACCTGAGCCTGGTGTAGACTGAAGAGGAAGGGTGTACCATCGCGCAGGAAATCAATGCCTAGACGCCACACTGAATATAGACCGAGGTAAACAAGAAACAGAGAACCATCCGGCTTGAGCCGGTCTTTTAGCTTCAGGAGAACAGCGAAGATTATCGCTAGATATATAATCTCGTAAACCGTGGTGGGGTGAACGGCTGTCCCGATAGGGCCAAGGCTATCAGGATGAGTATAGACAATCCCCCAGGGTAAGGATGTTGTTGTACCATAGCAGCAGCCGTTTATGGTACATCCTACCCGACCAACCATCTGCGCCAGTATAAGCCCGGGTACTACTAGGTCAGCCAGGTAACCGAACCGGAACTTGCTGAACCTGCTCAAGACCCAGATGCCCAGAGCCGCCCCCAAGACGGCACCCCAGATAGTCAGGCCGCTGCCGCCGATAATCTGCCGTAGGTGCTGGCTGTAGTATTCCCACTGGTCAATAACGTGGAGCAACCTGGATACCACCACTCCCGAAGGAATGCCCACGATAGCCGCCGTAAAAACAGTATCATACGAGATTTTAGCCCCCCTTTTTACCTGCCGCGCCACCCACAGGACTATCAGGGCGATACCCAGGGCAACGAAAATACCGTACCATCTAACGTTAAAAAAAGCCATCGGGTTTATGTTTATACTAATCAACCTTACTCCCTTAATCCCCTCTCCTTTCTCCCTTAATCAACCCCTCCAGCAGTATCTTGGCGGCCTTTTTGTCCAGGGGTTTATTATTATTACCACACTTTGGCGATTGAATACAGCTTGGGCACCCATCCTGGCAGGGACAATCGTTAATTGCCTCAAGCGTTGCCTGCCATAGTTTTTCTACCAGCTCAAATCCTTTCTCGACAATGCCGATGCCCCCGGGGTGAGCGTCATAGATGAATATCTCGGCTTTGCCAGTGTCGGGGTGAAGGGGAGTGGACACGCCGCCAATATCATTGCGGTCGCACAGGGTAAACAAGGGGAGCATGGCGATGGCGGCGTGCTCGGCGGCGTGTAAGCCGCCGGCAAAGTCCAATTGAGCCCCATCCACCCGGGCAACAACCTCAGAGGGCAGGTCAAACCAGAGGGCGACAGTGGGAAATCTGATCGGCGGCAGGTCAAGCGGCTCCTCACCAATTACTTCCTCAGTGTACTGTGCCTTTTTCTTGAAGCCGACCACGTTATTCGTCACCTCCACTTCACCCAGATATACCTTGACCGGCCCACAAGTTCTGTCCCGAATTAATTTGATAATACGCAAGTCCTCGATTTCCTTGGTCTGGGTGTAGTAGGAAGCATCGGTGGGCACGGCGTAGGCGGTATGACTAGCTAAGTCGAGTTCCCTGATAAGATAGGACTCACCCTGGTGGAGGTAAATAGCTCCGGGATGTATCTGGAAGAAAGCCACGCTAGCCTCCACCGTCTCCAGCAGGGAACCGGAGGAAGTATCAATAACGGCGTAATTCACCCCGGAGGTAGAGCGGATATTGATCGCCTGAGCCGGGTAGGAGATGGTCGGGGAAAGGTACCATTTCTGATGACGCTCCCTGAGCAAGCCTTCCTTTTCCAGTTCAGCTCTTACCTGAGTGAAGAGAGGGCCAAAGAATTTTTCATCCTCGCTACTCAGGGGTAATTCCCAGGCGGCGCATAATAGGTGGGCTCTCAGGATATAGCGGTTATCGGGGTTAACCAGCGCATTCTCAAAGCTCTTCCGGAAAAAGGACTCGGGGTGGTGCATAAAGTACTGGTCGAGGGGGTTATCCAGCCCGATAAGAAAACTTATGGACCCCTCCCTGCCTCGGCCGCTCCTGCCTGCCTGCTGCCAGGTGCTGGCAATACTCCCCGGGTAACCGGTGAGCACGGTGGCGTCCAGGTCACCAATATCTATGCCCAATTCTAAAGCGACGGTAGCTACCACTCCCAGAAGCTGGCCGCCGAATAGCTCTTTTTCTATCTGGCGCCTTTCCTGAGGAAGATAACCAGCCCGGTAAGCCTTGATGCGTTTTGCCAGGGGCGGGTTGGCTTCGAGTAACCTGTCCCGTGAGTAGGTGTAGATAAGCTCGGTCAACCGCCGGGTGCGGGCAAAGGTCAGAGTGCGAATATTCTGAGCGACCAGTTCAGTGAACAGGTTGGTCGCTTCGCTATTAGCACTGCGGCGAACACTTTTTGCCCTGTCGATAATCGGGGGCTCCCAGAAGACAAAGTCCTTGCCTCCGTGAGGGGAGCCATCGTTGTCAACTACGGTAAAGGGCAGGCCGGTCAGCCTTTCCGCGTGTTCGCCGGGGTTGGCGATGGTGGCGGAAGAGCAGATGAACTGGGGCTTTGAGCCATATAGCTGAGAGAGGCGGCGCAGGCGGCGCAGCACGCCGGCAACGTGGGAACCGAAAACCCCGCGATAGATATGGGCTTCATCGATGACCACGTATTTCAGGTTCCGTAGCAACCTTGACCAGGTTCGGTGGTTGGGCAGGATGCCAACGTGGAGCATATCCGGGTTGGTGAGTATAATTTTGGCTCGCTTTCTTATCTCAGCCCGCTCAGCCTGAGGCGTATCGCCATCAAAAGTAGCAAATTCCTCCACTCCGAAGACAGCCGGAGAAAACAGCTCCCTTAGCACCCGCAACTGGTCTTGAGCCAGGGCCTTCGTCGGGAAAAGGTAAAGAGCCCGACCATCCGGTTCTTTCAAGAGGGTCTCAAGCACGGCGATGTTATAGCACAGGCTCTTACCACTGGCGCTGGAAGTTGCCACCATGACATTTTTACCCTGTCGGGCGTTATTCACCGCTTCCGCCTGGTGGGTATAAAGGGAGGATATGCCGTGCTCTCCAAGGCAATCTTGAAGGATGGCTGCCAGGGGCTCGTCTAATCTGGCATATTCCGCCTCGCGGGGTGGAATATGCTCGATATGGACAATCTGGCTACTGTAGTCGGGGCGAGCCTTAAGATAGTGAATGAAAGCCGATGTGTCCATTGTGATTCTCGTCAAATGTACTCTCGGGATTTCTTACCGCCTAAAGGTCAAAAACAGGCAGAATCTCAATACTGTAGTCAAGTATCTCTAGTTCAGACCTAGCCTCGGTAATGTAAGCCACCACTTTCGACAGGATTTCGTTAGCGTGCCGTTTATCATTGCTGACGCAGGAAATGCCGAGCGTAGCCAGTTGCCACAGGTCCTGGTCATCAACCTCAGCTACGGAAACTTTGAATCGGTTGGTCACGCGGCTGGTGATGGACTTGAGAATCCGTCGCTTGTCCTTGAGAGACCCATTCTCCGGTAATCGAAACCTGATGCGACAAATACCAACGTGCATGACTTATCCAGTCTCCAATATACACTCTGCTATCGGTGAGGTCAAGAAAAACTAAACGGGCGTCTGAGGAGGGCGGCAGGACTTTCTTTCCTTCCCCTCTCCTGTTATGGGGCTGTTGCCGAAGTCAGAGCCGCGATGACACAGGTTGAGAAGGGGCTTTTTATCTGCCGGGTGAACTCAGGGGAGCCGTCTGTGCTTTTGTTGAATACTACAACTTTTAGGGTTTCAACATGGGCGGGAGCACTTCTTGTTCCTTACCTAGTCTGGGTCGCTATTGCTTCCTACCTGAATATCGGCGTCTGGTGGCTGAACAGACCTGCCAGACAAAGGGGGTCTGTTTAGCTACCTTAGTTGCTCGCCTCTAATCTCAAACAGCCGGCTTGAGTTTGAAACTTCATTTGACATGTGCTTTTTTTTCATGGTATTATTATCAATAATAGGATT
Source organism: Dehalococcoidales bacterium (assembly GCA_034432095.1). Taxonomy (GTDB): domain Bacteria; phylum Chloroflexota; class Dehalococcoidia; order Dehalococcoidales; family UBA2162; genus DAOUCV01. The sequence continues at coordinate 17,779 of DAOUCV010000091.1, read as the reverse complement.
TATTATTGATAACCAAGGGCATTAAGAGACAGACAAAGCAGCGAGAGGCAATATTGAGGTTTCTGAGAGGTACCTATTCCCACCCCACTGCCGACCAGATATACGATGAGGTCAGGAAAGAGATACCCAATATCAGCAAGGGGACGGTGTACCGCAACCTTCGAGTACTTCAGGAGATGGGGCTAGTTGCAGAACTGGATCTCAACGGCACCGTCAGCAGATTTGAGGCGAAGCGGGAGAGCCATTACCATTTCAGATGTGAAAAATGCGGCCGGGTATTTGATGTTGATGTACCGGTGGACGAAGAGCTGGACCGCAAGGTCTCTAGCCGAACCGGGTTCAGGATTTCCTATCATCAGCTCGAGTTCCGCGGGCTGTGTCACGACTGTCAGCAAAAATAGAGGGAAAGGAGAGGAATATGGCAGTTAGAAAGATTGGCGAGAAGTACCGGTGCAATATCTGCGGCAACGAGGTCACTGTGACCAAAGCCGGAGGGGGTACCCTCGTGTGCTGCGGTAAACCCATGGAGAAAATAGGTTAGACAAACAATTTTGTAGGCTGTGTATCGGCCAAGATAGCTAAAGTCCAAACACAAAATTAGCAAAGAGGAAAAATGGAAGAAACGAAAGAAAAAGTAATCAGCCTGCCCAGAATAGGCGAACCGGCGCCAGCATTTGAAGTGCCGACCACTCACGGGGTGCTGAAACTCGAGGACTTTAAAGGCACCTGGCTTATCCTTTTCTCCCACCCGGCTGACTTCACCCCGGTCTGCACAACCGAGTTCATAGCCTTTGCTGAAATCTACCCTGAACTCAAGAAGAGAGGGGTCGAGTTACTAGGCTTGAGTGTGGATAGTATTAGTTCTCATATCGCCTGGGTACGCAACGTAGAGGAGAGGACCGGGGTGAAAATACCCTTCCCTATTATCGCCGACCTGAACAAAGAGGTAGCCACGGCTTACGGCATGATTCATCCCGGGCAGAGCAAGACGGAAACGGTACGTTGCGTTTTCATTATCGACCCTAATCAGATTATCCGCACCATACTCTACTATCCGCTGACCACCGGCAGGAATATGCAGGAGATATTGCGAATCATAGACTGCCTGCAGACTACCGATAAATATCAGGTAGCCACGCCGGCCAACTGGAAACCGGGTGATATGGTGGTAATACCGCCGCCCAATACACAGGAGGGGGCTGAGGAGAGGCTCAAGCAGGGGTACGAATGCGTTGACTGGTATCTCTGCAAGAAGAAGATCTAGTAAGGAGGAGACGAATATGGCATGTATCAGCCCTGATGGCAAACCGACCGAATCCGGGACAAAGATGCTGCGTGCCCTCAAGTCAAATCTGGCGACTCCTGAAGACATTGCCCGAGAAACCGGCTTGCCACTTTTCCGGGTCAGGAGCGGGCTCCGCGAGCTGGTTCAGGCTGGTGTGGCTGAACAGGATGGCAATACGTACCGGATTACTGAAAAAGGGGCTAGTCTCATAGGCTAGCGCGTACAGCCTGAACGAAAAGAGTCGTGAGGTCTCCTATGAATAGACTTTCGGTAAACACCTAGAGTCTAAAGGGACGCCTGACTACAAAGGAGGTCATAGCTGTGGAATTGCCTGAGTATGTATCAAAAGAAGAAGTAAGACGAGTATGTAGAGAACTTGGCTTCAGGGACTGGACCAGGCTCAGGGAAGCTGCCGTTACCAAAAAAGAAGCCTCTGAGATTCTCAAAATAGTCAACGTAAAAGATATGGCAATACCTCTGGATGACTTCAGGCAGGGGCTCGAAGTGGAGCTTGAACATGGTATCAGGTATGATGATGCCAACGTAACGAACAATCATCCTATCCTTACGGGTAAAATTGTCCTGGCACATCTGAAGGAAACGATGGACTATTATAAACGGCTTGAAGTTGCTGAGGTTGAAGGGGACCTGCTTAAAGCAATCACACAGAAAGACTCAGCCAGGATTCAGTCAAAGTACAGGGCACTCATCAAGGCTCAGGGGCTGTTGCTCAAGACAATTTCAGAGCAGCTCAAACAGGATTACCTCGTCAGTTAAATCTATTTATCTATTTATGCAATGCGGGCTGGTATAAGGAGGTGCGACTATAGCTGCAAGCAAAAAACCCGACTAAAAAGCAATAGAAACAAACTTAAGAAAAGGAGTTAAAAAATGGCTAAAATAGCGATAGAAATTGTACAAAAAGCCGGGATCAATGTGAAGGAACTGCTTGAATTACTGGTCAACAATGCCGCTGCCGAACTGACCACCTATTATTACTACACCATACTCAGGGCAAACCTGATAGGGCTTGACGGAGAGACTATTAAAGAGATTGCCGAGACAGCGCGGATAGAAGACCGCAACCACTTTGAAGCCCTGGTGCCCAGGATATATGAGCTTGGTGGTAAGCTGCCGGAGAGCATGGTAGATTTGCATAACTGCTCCGCCTGCCCTCCGGCTACTCTGCCGAAGAACCCGAAGGATATCAAGGCGATGCTCACTGTTCTGGTGGAGGCAGAAAGATGCGCCGTCAGGGGATACACCAACATCTGCAATATTACCGCAGGCAAAGACCATCGTACCTATGACCTGGCTCAGTCCATCCTCAACGAAGAGATAGAGCACGAATCGTGGTTCTCCGAGTTTCTGGGTGAAGGCCCTTCTGGTCACTTCCTGAGGCGTGGCGAGACTTCTCCTTTTGTCTCCAAATTTCTGAAATAAAGGTAAGTATTCTATCAACAGGGGGGAGGTCGAAGGGAATTCGGTCTCCCCCCAAGACTCTGGGCAATAGCTGACAGAGAAAGAATGATTGATGTCTGGCAAGGTCTACACCCAGTAATGCAGGCACTTCTGGCGACCTGTTTCACCTGGGCAATGACGGCCGTCGGTGCCGCTACCGTTTTTGGGGCTAAGGACATAAGCCGCAGAGTCCTCGATGCCATGCTTGGCTTCGCTGCTAGTGTGATGATTGCTGCCAGCTACTGGTCGCTCCTCGCTCCGGCAATCGAGATGTCAGAAGGCAAGAGCATACCTTTCTGGGTGCCCGCTGTTAGCGGCTTTCTTGTCGGTGGCGTGTTTCTGCGGCTTTTTGACAAGCTGTTGCCCCATCTCCACATTGGTTTCCGGGCTGAAGAGGCCGAGGGTGTGAAAACAAGCTGGCGTCATGATATTCGTCGTTATTGAGGAACTGGTGCCTGAAGCTCAGCGTGGTGGCAACACTGATTTGGCTACTCTGGGCGGTATGGTTGGTTTTGCCACCATGATGTTGCTTGATGTCGCCTTTGGCTGAGATGAGGACGTTTACCGAAGAAGAACTTAAGCAGTATGATGGCAAGAATGGCGTTGCCTATATCGCCTATCGGGGCAAGGTCTATGATGTCTCCGCCAGCTATCACTGGAGAGGAGGCATTCACCATGTGGTGCACCGTGCAGGTTGCGACCTGACAGGGGCATTGGAGAGAGCCGCGCCTCATGGTAGCGGTCTTCTAGAGAAGTTCCCGGTAGTGGGAGAACTTGTCAAATAGCGGTTCCTTTGACAAGACCCCGTGCCAGTGACAGCCACATTCATGGCAATCTCAGCTCTGGCTCTCTGCTAATTCAGTGACAGCGCAGCTTTACTCACCATTTTTCGGCACCAATGCCTGTATGATACTTCCAGCTGCGTATTCGCCTCAGTTCAAAAACGTTGTTAACTTCGGCATCAGGACAGGATGCCTGAACGACATCCGGGTCTTGCTGCCAGGGGAACGTACCTCCATACTTAAGCACCAGGGCAAATGGGTAAATAGCGTTATAAGCCAGCGAACACATACCAGCCGGTGTCTTATAGTGAAAGACCCATTCGTCGCCTATCTGGTGACCTATGTGGCAGGGTCTCTGGTTGCCAACCAGTTTGATGACCACATCATACTCTTTTCTTTCCATATTACTTCTCCTCTCGCCACTTATCTAATTACCGTCTCCCCTACGAAGTCTTGGAGGACTTCAGGGACTTGGATGCTGCCGTCGGCTTGCTGGTAGTTTTCCATTACGGCAATCATAACTCTGGGCAAAGCCAGCCCTGAGCCGTTGAGGGTATGGACGAACTGAGGTCTGGCGTCAGGGTTAGGGCGGTAGCGGATATTAGCCCGCCGCGCCTGAAAATCGGTACAGTTTGAACAGGAGCTGACCTCAAGCCACTCCTCAATGCCCGGAGCCCACATTTCAATGTCATAAGACTTGGTACAGGCAAAGCCCAGTTCGGCGGTACAGAGCTGTGTCACTCGATAAGGGAGCTCCAATCTCTGGCAAACTTCCTCCGCATCGTGTACCATTTTTTCCAGTTCTTCGTTAGAGGTATCTGGTTCGGTGAATTTATATAGCTCTACCTTATCGAACTGATGCCCCCGTTTCAGTCCCCGGGTCTCTTTTCCCGCCGACATCTTCTCCCGGCGGAAGCAGGGAGTGTAGGCAACATAGTATAGGGGTAGAACCCCCGGCGGGATGATTTCATCGCGGTGGAGGTTGGTCATTGGCACCTCAGCGGTGGGCACGAACCAGAAATCGTCCTCTTCATCATGATACAGGTTATCGGCGAACTTGGGCAGGTTGCCTGAGCCTATCATGCTTTCTCTCTTGACCATAAAGGGCGGGTATACCTCCAGGTAGCCGTGCTCTCTGGTGTGGAGGTCGAGCATAAAGGCGATAAGAGCTCTCTGCAGGCGTGCCCCCAACCCTTTGAGCACATAGAAGCGGGTGCCCGATAGCTTTACCCCACGGTCAAAATCAATAATGCCCAGAGACTCGCCCAAGTGCCAGTGCGGGGCTGGCGGAAAATCAAACTTTGGCAGTTCTCCCCACGAGCGCACCACGACATTATCGCTTTCACCCTTACCTACGGGGACTGAGGGGTGGGGAATATTGGGTACCTGTAGCAGCAGGTCGTTCAGTTGGCTTTCCAGACTCTTCACCTCGTCCTCAAGTCCCTTTATCATAGTGCGCAGGTCACGCCCCTCTTCTTTAGATTCTTTGTCTCTTCTTCCGGCTCGAGCAGCCTCTTTCCTTTCGTGTCTTAAGTCTTCCAGCTCGAGTATCTTCTGGCGACGCTCCGCGTCAAGCTCCAGAATCTCGTCCAGCGGGGCACTATCCTGCCGTTTCTTTAACGCCTCCCGCACCAGGTCTATATTTTCGCGGATAAATTTCAGGTCAAGCATGGTTTTCCTCCTTTAACCCTATCCCCTTTGTCCCTTTCCCCTTAACAAGGGGAAGTAGTTTAGAAGAGGGGCAGAGCCCCTCTTTAACTCTCCTTACGGCTTCTCCCTTAGCTGGGGGAATAATATGACCTCTCTTATTGATTGCTGGTTGGTGAGGAGCATCACCAGGCGGTCAATGCCGACCCCCAGCCCGCCCGTAGGCGGCATCCCATACTCCAGAGCCAGCAGGAAATCTTCGTCAATAGTCCACTTCTCTTCATCTTCTGTCTGGCGCTCTTTAAGTTGCTCCATAAACCGTTCTCTCTGCTCGATGGGGTCATTGAGCTCAGTGTAGGCATTGGCAATCTCCAGCCCACCGGCAAAGGCTTGAAAGCGCTCTACTACCCGTTCTTCACCGGGCTTGTTCTTGGCTAATGGCGACATCGAAACCGGGTAGTCACAGACAAAAGTCGGCTGGACTAGCCTGGGTTCAACGAAGGTCTTTAAAAGCTCGTCAACCAGCTTAGCCCAGTTCTTTGCCGGGTCAACCTCAATATTCATCGAGCGCATCTTTTCTCGCAGTCCGTCGGCAGTAGGGTATTTGACGAAGTCAATGCCGCTGTATTCTCTAACGGCATCCCGCAGGCTGATTCGTCGCCAGGGTGGCTTGAAGTTTATGGTATTGTCGCCGTACCGCACCTCGGTGGCGCCCAGAACCTGCTGACTGACTTCGGATACCATCTCCTCCAGCATCTCCATGACATCGTGGTAGTCGGCGTAGGCTTCATAGGTCTCCAGGAGGGTAAACTCCGGGTTATGCTTGGTATCGATGCCTTCGTTACGAAAAGCGCGACCCAGCTCATACACCTTATCAAAGCCGCCGATAATCAACCTCTTCAGGTGAAGCTCGGTGGCAATGCGGAGGTAGAAATCCTGGTCAAGGGCCTTATAGTGGGTGATGAATGGCTGCGCCAGAGCACCACCCGCCGAAGGCTGCAGCAATGGTGTTTCAACCTCTAAAAATCCTCGCCGGTTGAGGAATTGCCGTATTGCCGCAATAACGTGACTGCGTATCCTGAAGGTCTCTTTGGTCTCAGGATTGCTGATAAGGTCAAGGTAGCGCTGCCGGTACCTTATCTCTACATCGCTAAGTCCGTGCCACTTTTCGGGCAGAGGTCTAAGCGATTTAGCCAGTAGAGTAAAATCAGCTACCCAGACCGTCGGCTCTCCAGTTTTTGTCCGAAACAGTGAGCCCTGAACCCCAATGAAGTCGCCAATATCCAAATCATTAAATAGCTCCAGATTAAGGCCTTGTTCAGCGAAGCGATGTATGTCTTGGAATAACAGTTGAATCTTCCCTGAGCCGTCACGAAGGTCAAAGAAGGCAGATTTGCCCATTCGCCTGATTGCCGTAATCCGCCCAGCAATATTAACCTGAAGCTTCCCAGCAACGCGGTCAGCCTCTTTCTCTTCGTCAGTTTTTGATTCCCATTGTTTAAGTAGCTCGACCGTTTGTTGCGTAGTATGACTGCGGCGATACTGAGTGGGATAGGGATTAATGCCCAGGGCACGAATCCGCTCAAGCTTTTCCCTCCGCTGTTGAGCGATACGTTCTAATCTGGATGTCATTTTTATACCTATTACCTATTCATTCAGCTTCGTGTTGTTTTTTACTCCTGATTCTCTCAAGAACTTCAAACCCAATGCCGATAGCCAGACCGACCCCCCCAACGATAGCTATCCCTCGAAAATACCAGGTCGTGGCATATTTAGGGAAATAATCGCTAACCACTCGATAAAGTGCTAGACTGGCTAAACTAAACCCCAGACCAAAACCAATAAGTCCTCCATTCATTAGCGCGGTGGTTCTCATGTCCCGTCCTCCTCGGTGCATATAGCTACTTTATGGTAGGCTACTTTGTCTGGCTAGTCAAGACTGAAGATGTGGGTCTATTTTGCCAGTCTCGCCCTTTAAGGTATCCAGCCAGGCGGCTGACTTTACTTCTCGTTCCAGGAGGTATCTAAGGTAGGCTCTCATCACCCCTTCCAGCTCACGGGATAGTTCCGGGTTCATTTTCAGCCTGCTGACAGTTTCATAGTCGCCACCCTGTAGTAGTCGTAGCACCTTCAGAGCGTTAACTGAGAGGGAGTAAGTCAATGGCTGGCTCTGGCGGCAATCAGGACACAGCACTCCACCGGCACTTGGGCAGAATGAGTTGGTGATAGGCTCCAGTATCGCCCGGCAGGAGACACACTGCTGAAGCTGGGGACGGTAGCCAACTTCGTTGAGCAGGTGGATTTCAAAGTAGCGCAAGACCAGCTCGCTGTCGTCAGCCTGGCACAGTTGCTGCATCGTCTCCAGCAGTAATTGGAACAGGGGATAGTTCTCAATGTGCTCAGCAGTGAACCGGTCAACCAGCTCAATGGCATAAAGGGCGTAGGAGGCAAGCCGTAGGTCGCTTTTCAGGGGCAGGAAGCTATTTATTGTCTGACTGCCGGTTATGGTATCAAGGTTTCGCCCCCGGGCCAGTGACACGAGGCTGTGAGTAAGCAGTTCTAGGTGCCCGGCAAGCTTACTTTTTGGTTTTCTAAGACTCCTGGCGAAGCCCTGAATTTTGCCCAGGTGGGGGGTATAGAGGGTGAGGATGCTGTCTGCCTCCCCCAGTCTGGTCTTCTTAATAATGATGGCTTCAGTCTGGTAGGTTCGTGGCTTGGACATTTTAAACAACCTTGTGTTTAACGTTTCCCGTATCGGGCGGAGTGCCCACTGTCAGAGTTGCTTCCAGTACTTTCTTTTCCAGCCGTCGGACTCCCGGTATCTAGAAAATTCATACCGCCAATCAGGCGAGATTAAGCGGGAGTGTTTATATTCTTCGGTTTTTTCTTCTTCTGCTGTGCCCGGACAGTGGATAATGAAGCCGCCCCTTCTGGTCACTCGCTCAAATTCCTTTAATTCATCCTCCAGTTGCCAGCCGAGGGCGTGAGACGTGATGAGGACATCGGCGAATTCGTTGGGTAGGGGGATGGCATGCAGGAAGCCATCAATGACGAACACATTATTCAGGCCGGCTCTTGAGGCTTTCTCCCGGATGAACTGCCTCAACCGCGCCACCGGCTCTACAGCGAAGACCTGCCGGGCAGTTCGGGCGGCTTCAAGCGCCACCCTCCCTGTCCCTGCCCCGCCGTCAATAACTACCTTCCGGTCAAGGGGCGTAATCATGGTAATCTCACGGAAATCCCAGTGGTGGAATTCTAGGGTATCGTAAGCCTCGGGGCATTTATTGTAAACGAGCAGGTCAGCAATAGACCAGACAACCTTATCGCTACACGCCGCCAGCTCCTGCTCGTTGACTGCTGGTCCATATCCTGCCATAACACGCTCGACAAAGTCAGCGATTGGGGGGTATTTCTTCTCCAGGAAGACCTTGATGGGAGGATACGCCCACAGGACGGCGGCAAACTCCCGCACTGGCACATAGCCCGGCAGGTAGCTTATTTGAAAGGACTCTAAAAGGAATAAATCTTCAACTTTAAGAGACACCCCTCTGAAGATGCGTTTAAACATATCAAGCGTCATTTGGGGGCTAAAACTCCTGTCTTCCTTCAATGGCTCGGGTGAGGGTAACGTCATCGGCGTATTCCAGTTCGGTGCCGAAGGGCAGTCCCCGGGCAAGGCGGGTAACTTTGATACCGAGGGGTGAAATTATGCGGTTCAGATAGAGAGCTGTTTGCTCCCCCTCAAGATTAGTGTTGGTAGCCAGGATGACCTCGCCCACTGGGCTATTCTTGAGTCGCTCCAGAAGCTCTTTGATTCTTATATCCTCGGCTCCTACCCCCTCGGTGGGGGAAATAGCACCGTGGAGCACGTGGTAGAGCCCTTTATAAATCCTGGTATGCTCAAGAGCTAGGATGTCCTGTGGCTGCTCTACGATGCAAATCTTACTCCGGTCACGCTCGGCGCTAGAGCAAATGCGGCAGGGGTCAGAGTCAGTAACGTTAAAACAGGTAGAGCACAGGGTAATCTGCTGCTTTACCGATAGTATCGTTTCAGCTAGAAGTCTAGCCTGCTCTTCGGGGGCGCGGAGTAAGTAATAGGCAAGTCGCTGGGCGCTCTTTGGTCCGATGCCCGGCAGCTTATTGAGCTCCTGAATGAGTCTGTTTATTGGCTCAGCCGTTGGCAGTAGAGCCTGACTGATGATTGTTTTTCCTTTCAACCCTATCCCCCTTTAAGCACCAGAAAAATCAAAGACTTTTCTGGGAACCCGCTTTATCCCCTTCCCCTTGGTAAGGGGAAAGAATTTTATAGAAGAGGGGCTTTGCCCCTCTTAAACAGCCCGTTTTTATCAAGCAAGGCCACTTAGGTTAAGCCCGGGATTTTAAGGCCGGCGGTTAGTCCCCGTAACTGCTTAGCCGCCAGTTTCTTAGATTTTTCGGTGGCTTCGCTTATCGCTTTTAAAATCAGTTTTTCCAGACTTTCTGCTTTGTTGGGGTCTATCACCTCTGGTGATATTTTGATGGAGAGTATTTTCTGCTGGCCGTTAATAGTGACCTTAACGGCACCCCTACCTGAGTCCGCTTCGATAATAGTTTTACTCAACTCTTTTTGAGCCTTATCCAGCCTGGCTTTAAGTTCCTGAGCCTGTTTCAGCATAGAAAGATTCATTTTTCCTCCACGTCAATAATTTTACCCATCTTTAACGCTTCCTTCAGCAGGTGATTGTCTTCTAAGACACAGTTCACATTACAGGGACGCCCGAGGAAGTTGCTGATGATTTTTTGAGCTACTTGTAGGTTTTCTATCTTTTCAATCAATTCCTTGTGATTCTTATACCTGAAAGCCAGGACTACCGTATCATTTTCAAATGACACTGGTGTAACGCCAGCGCTTCTAAGAATGGCAATGGCTGGCGTTCTTTTGGTATCCGGTGGGGCCTGTTCAATAACCTGCCTCCAGTTCAGTCTGAGCCGTTCAATTTCACTACCGGATTTGAGCGGCCGGGCAGTAGCGGCCGTCACCGCTGGTGCGGGAACGGTGGCTCGACTTGGTTCGGCAGTGAGTTGTTCGGGGTGAGGTGGTAAAGAAGATGAGGTAGCCACTTTCGGGGGCTGAGGAAATGCGTATTCGGTTGGTTTGGCGGGACTTTCTTTTGCCCCCTCCGGAGTAAGGGCACAGTCGACCAGCGCCAGCTCCAGGGGTAAGGTGGGGTAGCTATCAAAACCAAGCTCAATTTGACTGAAGAGCCGGACTGCCCTCAATATCCGTTCGAGGGGAGCCCTGGCGGCTAGAGCCTTTAGTTCAGTTATGTCCTCAGCAGTTAGGTCTATAGCCTCGTCGGAGCCAGTCTTTATCAAGAGCAGTCCTCTTAGGTATGCCACCACTTCCCGATTGAACTGTCTCAAATCCAGACCATCACTATTAACGCTGTTTATCGTTGTCACCCCGGCAGAGACATCATTATTGATAATATGTTTCACCAGTTCTCTGGCTCGCCAGTCGCCGGTGATACCCAAGAGAGCTTGAACCTGCTGGAGTCCAATCTCCGAGCCATAGTAGGTGGTCAGCTGTTCCAGCAGATTTTCGGCATCTCGCAGGCTACCGGTGGTGCTCTTGGCAATAAGCCGCAGCGCCTCCGGCTCTACTTGAATGCCCTCTTTCTGGCAAATACGGGCTAGTTTTGAAATTACATCTGCCTGAGAGAGACGTCGGAAGTCGAAGCGCTGGCAGCGCGATAGAATGGTCGGCAGGATTTTATGGACTTCGGTGGTCGCCAGGATAAAGATAACGTGTGGGGGTGGTTCCTCCAGGGTCTTGAGCAGGGCGTTAGCGGCGCTGGTGCTGAGCATATGGACTTCGTCTATGATATAGACCTTGTAGCGGGCTTGGTTGGGGGCATAATTGACCTTCTCGCGCAGGCTCCGAATATCATCAACCCCGGTGTTACTGGCGGCATCAATTTCTATAACATCTAAAGCCCTGGCTTCGGTTATTGCCTGGCACATGGCGCAGGTATTGCACGGCTCACCTTTGCCATTGGTGAGACAATTCACCGCCTTAGCCAAGGCGCGCGCTGTGCTAGTCTTACCCGTGCCTCGGGGACCGCAAAAAAGATAGGCGTGAGATATCTGGCCACCAGCAAGGGCATTGCGCAGCGTCCGTGTTACCGGTTCCTGACCAACTACCTCGGCTAGGGTTTGGGGACGCCATTTACGATAAAAGACTTGAGGAGCCATTCCTGCGTTTCCAAATTCGGGAAAACATTCCTTAAAGAATTTGACATTGTTTATTATACTCCATAATTACCTGCTTTCCAATCAGACCGGACAAAAAGGCGTTAATTTTTTGTCTAGCCTCTTGACATTATATTAAGAAATAGTTTATGCTTTCTAACCAAAAAGGAGGTAGACCGATGCAAGCATATTGTGTGAAGTGCCGGGCCAAAAGGGAAATGAGGAATCCTAAAGCCATCGTCATGAAGAATCGCAAGCCGGCAACTCAAGGTGTGTGCCCCGTATGCGGCACTAAGATGTTCAGAATAGGGAAGAGCTAAAGCCAGTATCATAATATTACGTTCTATAAAAGGCTGAATATACGTAAAGAGCGTGTATTCAGCCTTTTGTGTGTTTTTTCAGGCACAACCGTAGATTGAGCGGGCTTGACAAGGTTAAGTGACCAATTCAGAATAGGTTATCTCAATCTGAGGTTAACGAAGGAGGGTCCAAAAAATGGCGGAATTCGGCTATGCCGGAGAAATTCTAAAGGTAAATTTGTCCGACGGGAGTATTACCCGGCTGACAACCGCCGATTATGCCGACAGATTCATCGGTGGAAGAGGCATTGCCGCCAAGCTGTACTGGGATATGGTTCCTCCTCAGACCGGGGCTTTTGACCCGGATAATTGTTTCATCTGTGTTACCGGTCCTGCCGCTGGTTTTACCGGACTGGCTGGCTTCAGATGGCAGGTCTGCGGGAAATCAGCCGCCGGGGAGCCGGAAGCGTTTTCCTACGCAAATCTGGGGGGGAGCTGGGGTGGGTTCCTCAAATATGCCGGCTACGATGGCATAGTAGTTCAGGGGAAATCAGACAATCCGGTCTATCTTTTTATCCATGATGGCTCGGTTGAAATAAGGGATGCTTCCCTCCTCTGGGGTAAATCTACCTTTGAAGTGAGTGATTGCCTGAAAGCGGAACTGGGGGAAGGAGTCAGTGTCTTGACGGTTGGCCCAGCCGCAGAAAACATGGTCTCCTTTGCGACCGTATTTGCCGATGAAGGCTCGTCGGGCTCTTCAGGTCTTGGTAGTATTGCCGGGTCAAAGAAGCTAAAAGCTATCGCCGTGACTGGCAACAAGAAGCCGAGAGCCGCTCACCCGGATAGACTTCAGAGTATTGTTGACCGCCTGTCTCAACAGGCACCGGCGGCTGGTCAACCATCCCTCTGGGCAATATCCAGCCGGAGCCAGCCCCAAGTCTGCTACGGGTGTGACCTGGGCTGTTCAAGGCAAGCCTATACGGACGAAAATGGCAAGCTCTTCAAGTCTTTTTGCCAGGCCACTGAGGTGTATCAGAGACCGGCCAGGGAGTACTATGGTGATGATGATGGGAGGGAAGTTCAGTTATTTGCGACAAGGCTTTGCGATAGCTACGGACTCGATACCGTTACCATGCAAGCTATGATTGAATGGCTTATTGAATGTCATAAAGAAGGTCTGTTACGGGACAAGGATACCGGGCTACCGCTATCAAAGATTGGTAGTACTGAATTTATCGAAACGCTTACCAGAAAGATAGCGCTCCGAGAAGGATTTGGCGATATTCTGGCTCGGGGCACCATAAAAGCGGCCGAGTCAATCGGAGGAAGGGCTAAGGAGCTATTAAACAATATCATCGCTACCAGAGCGAGTGAGAAGAAGGACTACGACCCCAGGCTGTTTATCACCACGGCGCTTCTCTATGCCACCGAACCGAGAAGGCCCATCAATCAACTTCATGAAGTAAGCACGGTCTTATTTGCCTGGCTCGGGGGACTGAGAGGGGGGATGGCTTTCTCTTCCGAAGACTTTCGCAAAGTGGCTGAGAGGTTCTGGGGTGGTGAGATAGCAGCGGACTTCTCTACCTATGAAGGGAAAGCGCTTGCCGCCAAGAAAATTCAGGACCGTGAGTATGTCAAGGAAAGCCTTATTGTCTGCGACTTCAAGTTTCCCATGACCATATCCAGGTCTTCCGAAGACCATGTTGGTGACCCTACCCTTGAAAGCCAGATTTTTTCCGCAATTACCGGTAGAGAAACTAATGAAGAAGGACTATATAGGGTAGGAGAGAGAGTCCTGAATCTTCAAAGGGCGATACGGCTCCGCCAGGGGTGGGGAGGTAGAAATGGGGACAGGCTGCTGGATTATCTGCACACAGAGCCTTTGAAAAGGGGAGACATATTTTTTAACCCCGAGTGCCTGGTTCCCGGGAAAGATGGCGAAGTAATATCCAGGATAGGGGCAGTGGTAGAAAGGGCCGAGTTCGAAAAGATGAAGAGCGAGTACTATGAACTGCGTGGGTGGGATATTGAGAGTGGGCTGCCAACAAAAGTCAGGCTAGAAGAGCTTGACCTAGGCGACGTGGCGGCTGATTTAGAGAGAAGGGGGTTGGGGAAGTAAGGGCACTGGAGGTGAGAATTGACGAATATTATTAAGCTGCCACAGTACTCGTGGTATAACCCCAGGGAAGTCGAGTTCCCCCTGCCCGATAGCTGGCGGGTAGTGGTACATAATATCGCCGGCTATAATAGACCGGCGATGAAAGCAAGTGAAATCAGGAAAGCTATCACCTCCCCGATCGGTATGCCACCCCTGCGGGAGCTGGCCAGAGGAAAGAAAGAGGTGGTCATATTATTTGATGACCTGACCCGCAGTACGAGGGTATATGAAATTGTCCCCTTCGTCCTGGAAGAGCTGGCGGAGGCTGGCATCACCGATGACCGAATACGTTTCATTGCGGCTGTGGCTAATCATCAAGCCATGGACCGCATTAGCCTGGCAAAGAAACTGGGCGAGGGTATTCTCGCCAGGTTCGCTGTCTACAACCACTGCCCTTTCCTAAATTGCACCTATATCGGGACTAGCAGCTACGGAACCAAAGCTTACATAAATAGCGAGGTCATGCATTGTGACTTGAAAATTGGTATTGGTCAGATTGTCCCTCACCCTCTGTATGGTTTAAGCGGTGGTGGCAAAATAATAGTACCGGGAGTAGCTTCCTATGAAACGGTGGTAGCCCACCACGGCCAGACTCACGCTGCCTGGATGACTGAACGAAGGAAGGCTGGTTTACCAGCGACGGGGGTTATCGATGGCAGTCCGATAAATGCTGATGCTATGGAAATAGCCAGGATGGCAGGTCTAGATATGTTGATAAACTGCCTTGTTAATCTGTGGGGAGAGACGGTAGCCATTTTCGCTGGTGCCCTAGAACCAGCCTATAAAGCGGCGGTCAAGGAAGCTAAATCCCACTACCTTGCTATCAATACTAGCGATAGTGATATTGTTATTGCCAATGCCTTTAACAAAGCTGCTGAGTTTAACATGGCGCTGGCTAATGCTCTCCCGGCGGTAGGCCGCCAGGGTGGGGACATCGTGCTTATAGCCAATTCACCTTCCGGACAGGATGTGCATTACCTTTTTGATAGTTTTGGGAAAACGATTAGCGGTAGCTTAGGTCGCCCAATGACGCTGGCTCCTCATATCAATAGAGTTATCTTCTACACTGAGTACCCTGAGGCGAGAATTCTGGGCCGTTTTGCTAACCGGGATAAAGTTTTGCTGATGAGCGACTGGAGAGAGGTAATAAAGACGCTCGAAGAATCGCACGGTGCCGGTACCAAAGTAACGGTCTATCCAGGTGCTGATATCCAGTATTTCGCTGATTGAGCCGGCTTATTCGGTGCTTAACCTGATGAATTGTCCTGCCATGTAGCTACCGACGTCCGAGGCAAGAAAGGCTACTACCGGTGCCACATCTTCGGGCGTGCAGAGCCTCTTTAATGCTGAACTTTGTCGATAGCTTTCTGCAAATTCGTGAAGTGCTTTAGCTACTAGACCACTTTGTGCCTGACCAGGGAGTACACCGTTAGCAATTATCCCGCTCGATTATAGCATCAATCTAACGCTCTTTTTCTCAGGATTTGACAGTTCATGAATGAAGGGCTACAATCTTAAAGCCTGGTAAAGATTAGCAGCATCAAGGCGAAAAGTAGGAGGTAAGTAGAGAAATGAAAATGAAAGCTGCACTCTGTCGTGAATTGGGTAAGCCATTGGTGGTAGAAGATGGGGTAACCGTGGCTTCACCCAGGAAGGGTGAAGTGCTGGTTAAAGTCGATGCGACAGCCGTCTGCCGCAGTGACCTGCACGTCATTGAGCCGGGCTTTCCCTCTAGGTTACCCGGCATCCCCGGACATGAGACTGCAGGTCATGTGGTAGAAGTCGGGGAAGGCGTCAACAGAATAAAGGTGGGTGATGTCGTCTGCGTAACAACCTCAACGGTGGGGTGTGGATTTTGTGAAGCCTGTCTGAGTGGCAATCGCAGTTCGTGTACTGTTTATCCGATGATGGGACCGCCGAAAGAATCCGGACTTCAAACGAGCAAGGGTGAACCTATCTCTAAAATGGCGGGGACCGTCGGGGGGTTTGCCGAGTACGCTCTGGTCAATGAATACCAGCTGGTCAAGATTGCCGACGACATGCCAATAGACCGGGCTTGCATCCTGTCCTGCGCCGTCTCAACAGGCTTCGGCTCGGCTATAACGGCGGGTGTCCACCCCTTCAGTAGCTCCCTTATCATCGGTACTGGGGCAGTCGGTCTCAATGCCATACAGGGGTCTTACTTCCTGGGTGCCTGCCCCGTCATTGCCATGGACGTCCTCGATAACCGGCTGGAAGCAGCCAAGAAATTCGGGGCGACCCACACCATCAATTCCCAGAAGGTAAAAGACCCGATAAAAGCCGTCAAGGATTTGACAGAAGGGAAGGGTGCCGATTACGTGTTTATTACCGTCACCCTCTCAGACAATGACCTTCTGCGCCAGGCTATTGAAATGTCGAGTTCGAGGGCCGTAATCATTAGAATCGCCATGTCACGGATGCCGGCACCACCTCCAGGAGGGGGCGGGAGGGCTGGGGGACCTCCGGGACCGGGAGCAAGGCCTATGGAAGATATTGAGTGGATGCGTGGGCTGGTGGGCTTTGGCTCTTGGAGGAGAGTCATTAGCACTGCCATAGGTTCATCGGATATAATCCGGGACATCCCCAACTACGTGAGGCTGTATAAGGCGGGACGTCTTAAGCTAGATGAGCTCGTTACCGCCCATTATCCACTGGAAAAGATTAACGAGGCGATAGCTACTCTGAGAACCGGAGAAGCACTGCGTAATGTGATTATGTTCTAACTCTAAAGCAGTCTGGGTTCGGGTCGTTGCTGTAGCTGCGCCCCGAGTCCAATTTCTTTTTTGAATGGTGCGCAATATTTCCCCCCAGACGCCTGAGTCAATATATGCCTTGATTCTACTGAGATAAGGGCTTGACAAGGTGGGTTCATTCCGCTATTGTTTTAAATTAAACATAAAGCCTAATTGGCTAAGAGAGGAAAAATGAGAGTCGCAGTCATAGGTGTTGGTCAAGCGGGGGGAAGAATTGCCGACCTTCTCACCTATCATAGCCTTTATGGAATGGCTCGTGATAGTGTCCCCTTTTCCCTGGCGATAAATACGGCGCGGTCCGATTTGAGTGTGCTCAGGACGATACCCAAGAAAGACCGGGTGTTGATTGGGGAGTCACAGGTCAGAGGACATGGTGTGGGGTTAGTGCGCAGCGTGGCGGCCGCCATAGCCACCGATGCCCTGCCGACAATTATGCGTGAAATTGTGAGGAAGAACCTCGAGTACATTGACGCCTTCTGGCTGATTGCCGGGTTGGGGGGCGGGACAGGTTCAGGTAGCGTTCCCGTCGTTGCCCGCAGGTTGAAGGAACTCTATGAGCAGCCGGTATTTGTCCTTGGGGTGCTCCCGACCAGGGATGAAGGAGACCTAATGGCGGAAAATGCCACCCAGTGTCTGGCAGAACTATATCCTGTCGTGGACGGTATCCTTATTTTTGACAATGACATGTGGACGAGGGAAGGATTGTCACTCGAGCAGTGTTACAAGTTCATGAATTACGAGCTGGTGAGACCCTTCCCTTTGCTACTCGCCGCTGGGGAAGTTTCGGGCACTGACGTTGGAATAAAGGTAGTTGATGCATCTGACATCACCGCCACCTGGAGAAACCTGGCATTCATCGGGCACTGGAATCTCCAAGCCAGTGCCTTACGGCCCAGATTTCCCTTGTTCTTCTGGAGGAGAAAGGTAGAAGTTATTAGTCCCACACTGGCGTGTTCTACAGTGGTCAGGAATGCGGCTACCAAGATGAGTGGTCACTTCGTTGCGGAGAAAGCGAGGCATGTTCTTGTTGTTCTGGCGGGGCGGCGGGAGCACATTTCAATGGATGGTTATTCTGAAGTCAGGAACTGGCTGCGGGGCTACATGCCCAATGCTGAGATTAGGGGTGGTGACTTTCCTATTCG
>DAOUCV010000090.1:0-10835 GCA_034432095.1 Dehalococcoidales bacterium | reverse complement strand
CTGGTCCATACATCCTCCTTTTTTTCAGAAGGATGTAATATCCCAGTCCAGTTTTGAACCATTAACAGTCTAACTTTCAAGCGTTAACAGTCTAATTTTGAAAAATTAGTAAGAGAGTCAATTCGGACTCTTGACAGAGAGTTAGCTGTAGTCTAAAATTCAACCGCCCTCTTACATAACGGTTCCAAAACCGGGTCCTCAACCAAAAACGAACGGCGTTTATTCGGGCGCTTCAGCATTCATTGGCGCAATATCAATTGTAATATCCCTTGATGATAAGAAGGGACGCTCAGAAAGGAGGGTTTGAGGTGAGTCAGCGAGCGCTTTCTGGTCTTAGGGTGGTCGAATATAGCGAGTTTGTTGCCGGTCCTTACTGTGGCAGGCTCCTGGCGGGGTTGGGGGCTGAGGTAATCAAGGTGGAGAAGCCTGGTGTGGGCGACAAGGCAAGGAACTGGGGCCCCTTTCCCCAGGATTTGCCCCACCCTGAGAAAAGCGGGCTGTTTCTTTTCCTTAACATGAATAAGCTTGGGGTGACGCTAAACGTCGAGAGCGCCCAAGGAGCTAAGATATTCAGGGAACTGGTGAAGCGGGCTGATGTCCTTATTGAAAGCAACCCACCGAAGGAGATGACCAGACTCGGGCTTGACTACGAAAATCTCTCTAAATTAAACCCCTCTCTGGTGATGACCTCGATTACCCCCTTCGGGCAGACAGGACCCTACCGTGACTTTAAGGGCTGTGACCTTATTAATTCTCACATGAGTGGGGAGGCTTTCGGCAACCCTGCCGAAGGCGTAGACAATGTTGAACAGGAGCCTCCGTTAAAAACACCGGCACATACCGGCGATTTCATGACCGGGTTGAGTGCAGCCGTATGCACGATGTCAGCCGTGTTCGGGCGCCTGGCGAATGGCACCGGTCAGCACATTGACCTGTCCCAGCAAGAAGCCCTGGCTTCTGTAGGACGTCAAGAACTCGCCTTCTATCTCTGTGAAGGTACCCCCCATACCCGACAGAAAGGCAGGAAAAGACGTGGCGGTATCCTGTACCCCTGTAAAGACGGCTATGTCTGCATATGGGCTGGCCCGTTCCTAAAGGCGCTGATAGAGATGATAGGTAACCCAGATTGGGCTCAGACAGAGCTGTTCCAGGACCCCACTTTACTGAGCCAGTATATGGAGGAATTTAACCGGCTGGTGACAGCGTGGACGATGGAGCATACGGCTGAGGAGATAGACCGGGCTGCTATAGCCAAGGGTGTCCCCTGCTCGCCAGTCCGTACTGTGGCGGAACTGGTCAATGATGAGCAACTAGCCTTCCGTGAGTTTTTTGTGGAGATTGACCACCCGGTGGCTGGGAGGCTCAAGTATCCCGGAGCCCCCTATAAACTATCGGCTACTCCCTGGAAGGCAGCGCGTCCGGCGCCTCTCCTGGGTGAGCACAACGAGCAGGTCTACTGCCAGATGTTGGGCTACAGTCGACCGGACCTGGTAAGAATGAGGCAGGCGGGGGTAATCTAGCAGGTTGTCAGGATTAAGGAGGAAGAGATGCAGAAGCTGCCACTGGAAGGAATAAGAATTATGGATTTCGGTCAGATGTGGGCTGGCCCTCACGTAACGGAGTGGCTGGCGGTGATGGGGGCGGAGGTCATTAAGGTTGAGACCAGAGTGAGGCTTGATTTTATGCGGATGGTCGGTATACCCCCTGGCTTACGAGACAAGGCGCCAAACGCCGGCAGCGCCTTTGCTTGTTTAAATTTCGGCAAAAAGAGCATCACCCTCAATATGAACCAGCCAAAAGCCCTTGAGCTTGCCAGGAAGCTGGTCAAGATTAGTGATGTGGTCACCGAGAACTTCGGCGGGCCAGTACTGGAGCGCTGGGGGCTGGGATACCCGGAGTTAAAGAAGCTTAGACCGGACATCATTCTTTACTCAGGGTCGGGCTACGGCAGAACGGGTCCTCACAAGGAAAGGCCTTCCTATGCGGAAATCGTTGAAGCCTTTGATGGCTCGACTTGGGTCAACGGTTATCCCGGCGACGGGCCAAATACGGTAGGAGTTTCGCCGTGGACTGATGGGACGCAGGCAATGCACGGAGCCTTTGCCATTCTGGCTGCTCTGTATCACCGCGCGAAGACGGGAGAAGGGCAGTACATCGATGCGGCGATGATTGAAGGTAGTGCTAACTTCCTCGGCGAGCTGGTTATGGACCACGTCATGAACGGGAGAACTGGTGAACGCATCGGCAATCGGGACAAGATGATGGCTCCTCACGGCTGTTATCACTGTCAAGGGGAGGACGAGTGGGTGGCGATTGCTGTTGCTAGCGACGAGGAATGGAAGGCCTTCTGTAACGTTATTGGCAATCCTGAATGGACAAAGAAAAAGGAGTTTAGCGACGAGCTGAGTCGGTGGAAGAACCAGGATGAGCTGGACAGGTATGTTGAAGAATGGACACGAAAGCACCATAAGTATGAAGTGATGGAGATGCTGCAAAAGGCCGGTGTTACAGCTGGAGCGTCTCTTAGTGTGCAGGGGCTGGCTGAAGACATTCATTTGAAAGAAAGGGAGTTCTTTATTGAGACCGAACATCCAGTGATGGGGAAGTTGCGTTTAGCCGGATTGCCCTGGAGGCTGAGCAATGCTCCAAAAGGGAATTATCATTATGCCCCGTTACTCGGCGAGCATAACGATTACGTCTTTGGCGAACTATTGGGCTTGTCCAAGGAAGAGATAGCGCAACTCGTGGCAGAGAAAGTCATTCACTGAAAATAGCCTGCTTAGCCTGCATCGGTCGGTATCGCTTCTGGGTCAGTGTAGCGGATCTGCAGGATGGAAGTGACGAGAACCTTTCAAGAAGTAGCCAGAGCATTAGCCACCCATCCAGAGCTATTGTTGCTGGATGAACTCATGGCAGGATTAAACCCCACCGAAGTAGCCCAGGCTATGGAGCTGGTAACCAGGATTCGGGATAAAGAACTTACCATCCTGCTGATTGAGCAAAATGTTCGACACACCCTGGAGATGGTTGACCGGGCGTATGTGCTAGAAAATGGACAGCGGTCCTAGAAGGCACTTGCCAACAGTGCCTTCTAAGTGACCGTGTGAGGAAAGCCTATTTAGGGCTTTAACTTAATTGGTATAATACTGGTATGGCAGGTCGGAAAGATTAGGTGAGTAAATCACGGGAGGTGTCAAATGAGGCTGGTATATTAGCTAGCGGACTAAACGGCCCGATACGGGCGAAGGAGGTAAAGGAATATGGCTAAAGATTTGGTTAAAGCGCTGGCTGATTTGAAGGAAAAAGAGGCTCTTGAGGTTGTTAGAGATAGACTGGGCGCTGGTGAGGAGCCCCTCAAAATCCTGGACGACGCCAGACGTGCCGTAGAAATCGTGGGTGAGCGCTTTGCTAGTGGCAGGTATTTCATACCTGACCTGGTGTACTCCGGTGAAATACTGAAGGCAATAACCGAGATGGTTAAGCCAAAGCTAACCAAGGCGGCGGAGGTCAAGCGTCTGGGCAAAGTTGTTATCGGCACTGTCGCTGGGGATATCCATGACATCGGCAAGGACATCGTTGTTTTTATGCTTGATGTTAACGGTTTCGACGTCTATGACCTCGGCGTGGATGTCCCGGCACAGAAGTTTGTCGACAAGGTGAGGGAAAGTGGTGCACCAATTGTCGGCTTGAGCGGCTTTTTGACGCTTGCCTATGATTCCATGAAACAGACTGTTGAGGCTATTAAAGCTGCTGGCCTGAGAGACAAGGTGAAGGTCATGATTGGGGGCGGTCAGATAAGCGAGGAGATAAGGAAGTATACCGGTGCTGATGCCTATGGTAAAGATGCCATGACCGGAGTATTGCTCGCCAAAAAATGGGTAGGAGCTAAGTAAAAACTCCAACAGAGAATGTGCAGGAGGTTAATAGAAATGGCAAAGAAATGGGAAGAGATGTCACCGGATGAAAAGAGGGAAGAACTAATCAGGAGGTGGCTCTCACCAGAGGGCGTAAAATATAACAGCCCCGAAGCCGAGAAGTTGTACAGGGAGAGAGTAACCAGGTTTTTAGATGCCATTCAATTGAAGAAAGAGCCGGATAGGGTGCCGGTCTTTCCCATGTTTGGCTTTTTCCCCGCTTACTATGCCGGGTTAACCCCTTATGATGTCATGTATGACTATGACAAGCTTCTTACGGCGTTTAAAAAATGTTATCTGGACCTGCAGCCGGACGCGCATGGTGGTGTGGCGGTGGCTCCTCCGGGGAAAGCATTTGAGATTCTTGACTACAAACTATACAAGTGGCCGGGTCATGGCACTGCTCCAGAACACTCCTATCAATGTGTCGAGGGAGAATACATGACGGCGGATGAGTATGATGCCTTAATTCAGGACCCGACGCTATTCTTCATTACCACCTACTTTCCGCGTATATTTGGTGCGTTGGCGCCCCTGAGGGCTTTCCCCACCCTCACCAACATCACCGAGATGTACGGGGGTTTCTCCGCAGTTAATTTTATTCCATTCGGTCTACCGGACGTGCAGGCAGCCTTCAAGGCCCTTTTTGATGCCGGTGCTGAAAGCTTGAAATGGATAGGATCTGTCGGCGCATTCGGTGCGGAGATGACCGCCGCCGGGCTTCCCAGCTTCTTCGGCGGGGGTTGCAAGGTGCCCTTCGATACTATTGGCGATACCCTGAGGGGGAGCCGGGGGATAATGGTGGATATGTACCGCCAGCCCGGAAAGCTCCTCCAAGCCCTGGAAGCAATGACGCCGATAATGGTTAAGATGGGAGCGTCTGCAGCCAGGGCAAACGGTAACCCCATAGTGTTTATTCCTCTTCATAAAGGGGCTGACGGTTTCCTATCTGATGAACAGTTCAAGAAATTCTACTGGCCCACTTTCAAGAAGCTCCTTCTGGGCTTGATTGATGAAGGCTGCATACCGTTCCCGTGGGCTGAGGGAGGCTATAATTCCCGCCTTGAGGTAATAAAAGACCTGCCGAAGGGCAAGGTGGTATTGGGTTTTGACCTGACCGATATGGCCAGAGCTAAGAAGGTGCTCGGCGATGTTTGCTGCATCGGCGGGAATATGCCTATCGATTTGCTGAGCGTCGGTACACCGGAGCAGGTGAAAGACCGTGTCAAAAAACTCATCGATACCTGTGGCAAAGGCGGTGGCTATATCATGATGAGCGGGGCGGTAATTGAAAATGTAAAGCCGGAAAATGTCCGGGCGATGATAGATGCCACCAAGGAATACGGCGTCTACAAGTAGAGATTTTAGAGAAGGGGCTAACGCCTCTTCTCTTAATTTTGTCCTCTTCCCCTATTATAAGGAAGAGAGTCAGATTTTGTCTCGGCAAGCGAGTTGATAATATAAGCAAGACACAGTTTAGCTAAGAAAGGAGAACAATTATGAGTCCGAAGAAATCAAGTGCATCCTGGCCCCTGCCTTTTGCTGAGCCGGAGGAGGTTGGTTTTTCCTCCGAGCGGCTGGCACGCATCCGTCCCGCCTTACAGAAATACATTGATAAGCAGATGGTTCCGCACCTTATCACACTGGTTGCCCGGCACGGCAAGATTGTACACTACGAATCCCAGGGATATATGGACTTGGAAAGCAAGAAGCCGGCGCCGAAGGACACCATTTGCCGCCTGTGGTCTAATACCAAACCAATCACTGGCGTCGCCACGATGATTTGTGTCGAAGAAGGACTCCTGACCCTTGATGACCCGGTCTCCAAGTACCTCCCTGCCTTCAAGAACCCGGTGGTAAGGGTGCTAGAGCCGAGGGGAGGACCGGAGACACGTCGTGCCCCCATGGGGATGACACCCACTGTGCCGGCTGACAGGGAAATAACGATTCGCGATTGTCTGCGCAACACCACCGGCTTGGCCAGCGCCGCCCGTGCCCCCATCCAGTACCTAACCGAATTCCGGGATATACTCACAGAAGCAGGCTTGCTTGCCGGTCCAGGGAGGACACCGACTAATATCCGAAAAATGGTTGAGGCACAGGCAAAATTGCCCCTCGATTTTCAGCCGGGCACCCAATTTCTATATCATGCAGGCTACCCCGTCATCGGCGTGATAATCGAGATGGTAACCGGAAAAACCCTGGAGGAGTTCTACCAGGAACGCATCTTCAAGCCATTAGGGATGAAGGACTCCTCGTTTTATTTCCCCAAGAATAAGCTCGACCGCTTTCCCACCTGCTACCGTCCGGCCCTAGAGGCTGGAAAATGGAAGCTTACTGTAGCTGAGCAACCTGGGACCAGTGAGAAGGTTAAAGGGCCGAAAACGTACTTCGAAGCTGGCGGGGGTGCCGGTGGAGTGCTTTCCACTGTGGCAGACTACGCCCGATTTGCCCAGATGCTGCTCAACCGTGGCGAGCTGGATGGCGTCCGTATCCTGGGAAGAAAGACAGTAGAACTGATGACGAGCGACCACCTTGGGGATGTCCCCGTTGCGCTGGCTGGCCCCGGCTTTGGCTTCGGTATAGGAGTGGGTGTATACAAGGGTAGTACACCGCCACTGATGCGCTCTATTGGTAGCTATGGTTGGGGTGGGGCAGCAGGTACCACCTACTTTGCTGACCCCAAAGAAGACCTCATCTGTATCTGCTTCACCCAGGTTTTTATGCACATGGCGATGCCCGGCAATACCTATCAGGAGGAATTTGAGCGACTGGTCTATCAGTCTTTGATATAGAGAACTCGGTATACCACGCTGTGGAGTAAAAGTTTAGTAGTAATATGATTCACAATCTCCATAGCTTGCTGGATACTGGTCGCTTATTTCTGGTGGCATAATGTAGAGATAGAAGTGTTTGTATCCTCTATCGAATGTTCTAACAGGCTTCCATCCCGGGACGGGGAATGATTCCATGACGACTCTGGTTCCCGGCTTAAGCTCTGACTCAAACTTGGGCTTCAGAGCCGCCGATGCTGAATTGGATAGATAACACAGTATTACCGAGGCGTCAGCTAAGCTAACTTCCATCACGTCAGCTTCCAGGAAGGTAATTCTATCGTCCAGCCCCTTGCTTCTGGCTATCTCCCTGGCTTCACGAACACGTTCAGGGTCTATATCTATCCCGACCGCCTTCCCCGCCCCCTTATCCAGCGCGGCAAACAATAACCGCCCATCGCCCGACCCCAGGTCATAGACCACGTCAGACGAGGATAATGATACCAGCTCAAAGAAACCGTCAACGTCTTCATGAGGTGTTGGAATGAAACTGATGAACGATGGCATTTCTCTCTCCTTCTGATATCTTACTTAGTAGAATTATAGCAGAAACTGTGGATAGATTGTCTAATACGACAAAGAATCCCGCATTGCTCTTTTGAGCTAGGGCTGGTAATATTAACTCTTGTTCTTAAGACAGGGAGAAACTATATACGATGAGAAGAGTCGGCGGTTATCCCGGCAAAGGGACAGCATTTAAGCGGGACTGGACAAGGGGTAGCCTCATTGGCAACCTCTGGTCTCTATACTGGCCCGTGTTAATCAGCAATACCATCAATGTGCTGGGTCCTACTATTGACATGATATGGGTGGGCAGGCTTGGGGCAGCCTCTATTGCCGGGGTGGGTGTTTCTGCCGTTGCCGTCATGGTGGTGACCTCGTTAATGATGGGGCTTTTCACTGGCACTATAGCATTGGTGGCTCGCTTTGTGGGTGCTGGCGACGAACGGAGTGCCAATCGTGTTGCCCAGCAAGCCTTCATTGTCGGTATCGCTTTCTCCATATTGGCGGCCATAGTTGGCGTCTTTCTCTCTGAGCCAATACTGACCCTCTTGGGAGTAGCGCTTGACGTTATTGGTGAGGGAGCGGCATATATGCGTATCCAGTTGGTGGGTATGGTGTCAATGAGCTTGCTATCACTAGCTCAGAGCATTATGCAGGCGTCAGGGGATACCGTAACGCCAATGAAGATAAGCGTTGGCTATAGGCTTTTCCATGTGGCGTTCTGCCCTGCCCTAGTTTTCGGCTGGTGGATATTCCCTCGTCTGGGTGTCAGTGGTGCCGCTCTGAGTAATGTCATTGCCCAGAGCCTTGGTGGGGCTATCGGTTTGTGGGTTCTCTTTAGCGGACGGACGCGGCTTCAGGTGACATTGAAGAACTTCCGTCTTGACCGCAATATCATCTGGCGCACAGTGAAAATTGGCATCCCGGCTTCGATAACGAACGTGGAGAGAAACTTTGCCGACCTGGTTCTGGTACGGTTCATCGTTCCCTTTGGCACCTGTGCCGTGGCGGCTCACTCCGTAGTGCAGAGGGTGGACCAGTTTATACAGATGCCTTGCGCAGGATTGGGCACAGCGGCTGGTGTACTGGCCGGGCAAAATATGGGTGCTAACCAGCCGGGGCGAGCCTCTAGAACCGGCTGGCTGGCTGCCGCTTTGGCCACCGGTTTTACAGTCGCGTGTTCAGTAATAATATGGTTTTGGGCTGAGCGTCTGGTCCGTATCTTCAATGCTGAGCCTGGTCTGGTGGAGATAGCCAGCAGCTTCCTCATGATACAGATAGCGGGTTACGTGCTATGGGGAATAGTCATCGCTTTGAGTATGTGTCTAAATGGCATTGGCGACACGATGATAACCATGCTGACTAACCTGACGACCATGTGGGGAGTGGCGATAGTGCTGGCCTACTTCCTCTCACAGGTTCCTAGCCTGGGTGTTTATGGAATACGATGGGGGATAGTGATTGGTATAGCCGTAAGGGCAATCATCTACTCAGCCTATTTCAAGCTGGGAAGATGGAAACGTAAGAAAATCTAAATACGGTTTGACATTTGCTATTGGGCATCCCATAATATTAAAGTTCTTCAATCCCTTTCTTTTACAGGGCGCTTCCACACAAGAGAAATTCTTTGTAGAGGAGTAACCAATGGCTAAAAGGACGGTAAAACTGGAGTTGCTTAACCCCCGGGGCGAGATTGAGCCCGCTCCAATCTACAGGCCGGTGCCTCGAGTTACGGATTTAGCTGGCAGGAGGGTCGGACTGTATTCGAACGGGAAACCAGGGGTGGACAACTTCTATGCTGTTTTTGAAGAGTTGCTGAAGAAGAAATTCCCGACGGCAACGGTCACCATGCTCAGGGGTGCCTTTGAAATCAGGGATGAGGAGGCAAAGGCCTGGGCACCACAGGTGGATACCTTCGTCTACGGGGTGGGGGACTGAGGGTCGTGTACCTTTGCTGGCGTGGCTGGCGCTATCAAGTTAGAAAAACTCGGCAAACCTGGGGTGGTTATTGCCTGCGATACCTTTGCTGAGGACGCAAAATCAGCGGCTCAGGACAATGCCATGCCTACGGTGCGTATCCGCACCATAAGTTCGGCTGAGTTTTACCGGCTTCGGGGAAGTGTTAAGGAAGTCAGACCTATGGTAGAGAAAGCTTTCGATAGCCTGATCGACGCCCTGACCCGTCCCCTGACCGCCGAGGAGGTAAATCCACCGAGGGAGAAAAAAGAAACGCTCGCCCCAGCCCTGATTACGGTTACGGCGGAGTCCTACCCGGAGGCTCTTGAGGAATTCAACCGGATGTTCCTGGAGAATCGCTGGGGCGATGGTCTACCTCTGGTACCTCCTACACCGGAGCGTGTCAAGTGGATGCTATCGGGGACAAGTCGCTCTCCCGGCGAAGTAATTGGCAAGGTACGTCCCAAGCTAGGCGTTGCCACTGTAGAGAAGATTGCGATAAATGCGGTCATGGCGGGAGCCAAGCCGGAGTACCTACCGGTGATAATTGCTGCTATGGAAGCCCTTACCGACGAAAATTTTGACACCCTTCACGTTATAGCGTCAGCAGGCTCCTTCACTTTTTTGATAGTCGTGAGCGGACCAATTGTGAAAGAGATTGGTATGCAGGGCGGGATAGGCTTTCTGGGTCATGGCTGGCGAGCCAATAACACCATCGGGCGAGCCGTTAGGTTATCCACGCTCAACATCGGTCAGGTTTGGCCGGGGGTGAACGATATGGCACTAACCGGAAGAGTGTCACCGCACACTTTTTATACCTTCCCTGAGAATACCGAGCTTAGCGTCTGGGAACCCTATCACGCCAACCGAGGTTTTAAGGCAGAAGACAGTTGCGTAACGGTAGCCTCAATTGGCGGTGCCAGTCCGATGCAGAATTTTTACGGTGGGATGATCGGGACCTGGAATGCAAAAGACATTTTAGACAGGATAGTCGAAGATATAATACGGACTGACCGCAGGGGGTTCTTTATGTGGGGGAGCAAGGGTGTGGGACCTATACCCGGCTCTGGAGGAGGAGGGAATAACCATTACATTATTCTCTTCCCGGAGCTGGTCGCCGAGCTGAAAAGGATGGGCTATAACCAACAGAGCCTGCAGGAAGAGATTTACAAACGTGCGGTGGTACGGTACGAAGAACTCAGTCCGGCAGACATAAAGGGCATACAGGGGGGGATAGAAATGGGTGTTGTTCCTCCGGAGCGCAAAGCTGTGTTTGAATCAGCCTTTAAACCGGGAGCCATGGTCCCCGTCCTGATATCGCCGGAGAATATTCATCTATTTGTCGCCGGTGGTGCCCCGGGCTGTGCCTTTTCTTTTAGCTACTACAGGATTCCCCCGTATAACCGCACTGCGGTAGTGACGAGGCTGATAACCGGGGCTACCCTTACCAAGGCTGGCGCTACTGATGTGAAGAGAGTCCCTTACGGGGCATAGAAGGAGTTTAGGTATGTCTGACTGGGATGCCGTGATTATTGGCGGTGGTCCTGCTGGTCTGACGGCAGGGCTGTATCTGAGCCGGGGCAACTGGCGAACCGTTTGCCTGGAGAAGGAAAGCTTCGGCGGATAC
>DAOUCV010000089.1:0-45145 GCA_034432095.1 Dehalococcoidales bacterium | reverse complement strand
ACGATGTGTTCCGTAGTTTAATCGGAACCAATGGGAGGTTGGTCGAGAGCCCTTAAAAGGGCAGCAAAATAAAAAGAATGCACGGAGCTTGACAGCACTGTGCGTTCATGGGAGGCAAAATGGATACCACCAAGGCATATTTTATTGAACGAGTAAATCAATACGGCGTACTTTTAGTAAGGGAGAGAAGCCCAAAAGAAGACTTCACGGGTTGTGGAGCCCTTGAATTTGTCCTGAATAATGGTGAAATCTTTGTCATCAGTGGGTATCGATTTGGTCAAGGTGACGGAGATGACGGGTTGTGGGTAGATATGAATGCATTGGATGAGGAAACCTTGAACAAGTTTAAAACACAAACTTTATCTAGAGAATCAATCAAAGTTGATATTCCAAAATCTGTAGAGGATTATTTAGCCAGCCAGTAAGAAAAGACCAATTACCCAACCGGTACTTTGAACCTTAATCTATTTGAACTTTTTAGGCAAAAGGCAGATATTTTTAGCGTGGTGAGTGCGGCTACTTTCCGCAGGTAGGGGCGTCCAAGAGGGGCGCTAGCCCCTCTTCTGAATACCTCTCCCCCTCCCCTTTTTAAGGAGAGGGGGATAAAGCGGTTCCCAGAAAAATCTTTGATTTTTCTGGGTGCTTAAAGGGGGGTGAGGTTCACAAAATAGCCTCAAATTGACCAGCTATTCTTGGCTATGGTAAGATTTAATTGGCAGGGGAGTACTCTGCTATCAAAAGGAAGGAGATTTTAATGCGAGAGAAGGTGGAAGAAGTACTGGATTTGATACGACCTGCGCTGGTTCGTGATGGCGGTAACGTGGAGCTGGTTGGTGTCAATGATGGCACAGTTGAGGTAAGATTGACCGGTGCCTGCGGTGGCTGTCCTATGGCTACCCTGACACTGAAGATGGCGATTGAACGAATCCTGAAGCAAGAAATCCCCGAAATCAAGGAAGTAGTTGCCGCCAAATAGGCTTATTGGGAAATAAGGAGCTCACATCTCTATGGTAATAGCACCCCCCAAAACAACCACATATACGCATCCGGAACTGGGCAAGGAGGTAAGAGCCGGTATCTCCGGCCATTACACTCCCCTGCAGGAAGTAAGGCTGAAGTATAACGGCAGAGAAGTTTTATATGTAATTGGCCAGGCGGTATTGGACTGCTCCTGCGGTGCCAATGGTAGCTGGACATACGCTATGGTGCCCGGATACATTGTCAACTGGCAGAAAACAAGAGATGAAGCGGGGCGACTGGTATCAGAAGTCGAGCCGATTACAGACAGGGAAACGCGCCAGAATCTCACCAAGATTATTCAGTTTAACGAAGCCATTTCGGCGATTGAGTTTTTGTAGGCTTGCTGTTTATGAGTATTGATTATCAGCAGGCTCTGGACTATGTCTACAGTTTTATTGACTATGAAAGGGAGCCCCGTGCGCCAGCCCGTTATGACCTTAGGCGCGTTGTCGAACTGCTGGCTCGGTTAGGTAACCCGCACCTGAGAGCCAGGACGGTTCATATTGCCGGCACCAAGGGGAAGGGCAGTGTAGCGGCTATGACGGCGTCGGCTCTCACTGCCTCCGGTTATATTACCGGGCTTTACACCTCACCCCATCTGCACACCTTCAATGAGCGTATCAGGGTTGATGGCAATTTAATCTCTAACGAAGAGCTTGTCGCCCTGGTGGAGGAGATTAAACCTGAGGTTGAGGCGGTGAACAAGAAGGGCACCTATGGTCAGTTGACTACCTTCGAGATAGTAACCGCTATAGGATTTGCCTACTTCAAGCAAAAGGGGGTAGATTTTCAGGTAATTGAAGTGGGGCTGGGAGGCAGGCTTGATGCCACCAATGTAGTCCAGCCTGAGGTTTGTGTTATCACGTCGATTAGCTTCGACCATATGGAGGTGCTGGGTAATACCTTGGCTGAGATTGCGGCTGAAAAAGCTGGCATTATTAAATCGGGTAGCGTAGTAGTGACTTCCCCGCAGGTTGAGGAAGTAAACCGGGTCATTGAGCAGGTCTGCCTTGACCGTAACGCAAAGTGGATAAGCATCGGTAGAGAAGTCACCCGGCAGAGCCTCGGCTTTGATTCGAGCCGACAATCCCTTCGAGTGAAGGGAAGACTGGGCAGTTATGAATTATCAATACCCCTTCTTGGTCAACATCAGCTCGACAATGCGGCCACAGCGGTGGCTGCCCTTGAGGTTCTGGCGGAGAAGGGTTTCCATATTTCGGCAGGTAGCATCGCTGACGGTCTGGCGCGGGTGAGCTGGCCGGGTCGGCTCCAGGTTCTAAGCCGTCATCCCTTGGTGGTGGTTGATGGTGCCCATAATCCGGACTCGGCCCGCAAGCTGAAGCAGTCTCTTGAGCAATACTTTGACTTTGACCGGGCTATCCTGATTATCGGATTCTCGTCCGATAAGGATATAGCTGGGATAATCTCGGAGTTAGCGCCCCTGTTTGATAAAGTAATTGCCACTCACTCTACTCATCCTCGGGCTATGCCCACAGCCAGTGTGGTGGCTGAGCTTAGCCGGCAAGGAGTGGAAGCGCAGGCAACTGAGGACATTTCCATTGCCCTGCCTTTAGCCCTATCTCTGGCAGGTGAGAAGGACCTCATTTGTGTTACCGGCTCATTGTTTGTGGTTGCCGGAGCCATTGAGCAGGCGGGTAAGCTTGGTCTGACAGGGTAAACAGTGGAAGGGATGGGCTATCCACGGTGGAACGAGTAGAGGGCATGGGGTTAGAAACTCAGGGGACAGAGTCGAATTTTATCGTCATAGCCTCTTGGGGCAGCATATTGCCCAGGATTTTTTCCAGTGCCATCGTGTGACTGCAGACCCCCCAGCTTGAGAAGAAGCCGCAGGTGCAGCGCCACTTGCCGTTGTGAAAACTGACATCGTAGTTGTTGTTATCCCCGCGGAATTTCACGGAAAGCTCAGAGAAGGTAACCCGGTCTTTCTCCTGGGCGTAGCGTTTGGCTTTCTCGATTTTCCCAATCAGGCTTGACTGCATCCGTACCTCCTTGACTAAAAAAGCACCGTCACATTAAGCTCGGTGCTTCTTTTTCTTTTACCACTGGTATAATGACGATTAACGACATATTACCTATTTCCCATAGACTGTCCATATTTAATTCTACTCTTTTTCTGGGGAAAAGTCTAGGGAAATTTAGGTTGTCTATTGACCTCACCCCTGTATCCCCATTGAAGGAGGGGAGGAAGGTTCATAAAAACCTCTAACCCAGATAGTTTATCTTGGATGAGGGTCTTTTCTTGATGTCAAATTCTATGCCGGCGTCTTTAAACAGGTCTATAAAAGTGTTATCGCGGTACTCCCCAAAGCTGACGAACCGTTTTATCTTGGCGTTGACCAGCATCTTGGCACACAGCACACAGGGCGTATGAGTGCAGTAAACGGTGCTGCCCTCCAGGCTGATGCCGTGGAGGGCAGCCTGAATGATTACATTTTGCTCGGCGTGGATACCCCGACATATTTCGTGCCTCTCTCCGGAGGGGATATTCAGCTCATCCCTCAGACAGCCCAGCTCAAGGCAGTCCTTGAGCCCGGCCGGAGCACCATTATAGCCCGTAGTGAGTATGTGTTTATCCCTCACGGCAACCGCGCCAATATGGTGCCGACGGCAGGTTGAACGCTCAGCCACCACTAAGGCAATCTTCAGAAAATACTCATCAACGTCCGGTCTAGTCAGTTTTTTCATCTTTTCAGCTTGAGGATAATCTTCTCTGTTTCCTTCTTTAAAGCCTCCAGGGAGGATTCATTGATGATGGTGAAATCAGCCATGGCAATGGGTCCACCCTTGCCAATATTCTCAATCTCCGCCTTATCACGGCTGGCAGCTTCTTCCGGGGTGAGCCCGCGATTCATCCTACCGGCCAGCCGGGCATACCTTGTTTTTGGTGATGCCCAGACTGCCACCACAGAAAAGCCTTCCCCGTAGTACTCCTTGAGAAGGGTATATTCGTCCCAGGAATATAGCCCATCAATGACCACATCTGAGTGTCTCAGGGCGGAATCTATTCTGGGCAAGTTCAGTTTAGCATAAGCTGCCATCCCATGCTCCTTACGGAGGAGCTCCCTGACATAGCGCTCGTTTTCTTCGTTTAGCTCCAGACCTCTCTTCCTCACCTCTAGGTCAGTTACATCGCCAAACCGTATTCTGGTAAAACCGTTCGCCTCAAATAGCTTGGCTACCTCTGACTTGCCTGCTCCGGTCATCCCTACAATTGACACCACTCTCATAGCCTATACTCGCTTCATTATAAGTGAGAACCCGCCAAATGACAATATATTGAATAAGCTATTTAGATTGAAGCCTTGACATTGATGTTAAAATTGATAGATAGCAGACATTAAGGAAATAACAGAATGCGTGAGCCCATCGTTATTGACAAGCTGACCAAATATTACGGTAAATTTCTGGCTCTTGATAGCTTATCCTTGAGGGTAGGGGAGAATGAGAATGTGGGTCTCCTCGGTCCCAATGGCGCCGGCAAGAGCACAACTCTTAAGATTTTATGCGGTCTCATCCGCTCCTCTTCCGGTACGGCTTATATCGATGGTGTCAATGTGGCGGAGAAGCCGGAACAGGCGCTCTCCCGAATTGGCACCATCATAGAGACACCTGAGTTTTACCCCTTCCTTACCCCTGAAGAGACCCTCAGCTACCTTGGCAGGCTTCGGGGAATGGGAGGGAAGGGGTTAAAACACCGGATAACGGAGGTAATCCACCTCGTTAGACTCGACGACTGGAGCACTGTCAGAATAGAGAAGTTTTCAAGGGGGATGAAACAGCGTCTTGCCCTGGCGCAGGCTCTGCTTCACGACCCGCCAGTGCTGATCCTCGATGAACCGGCTCTGGGGCTCGACCCGAGGGGTATCGTGGAATTCCGGGAGATAATCGAGACGGTGGGGAGAGAGAAGACAATCTTTTTTGCCTCGCACCAGCTCGTTGAGGTTGCCCAGATATGCCAGAAAGTAGCCATCATCGACCACGGGCGTCTATTTGCCTACGATAGCATTGCTCAACTGGAGGAGAAATACCAAACACTTGAGCGAGCCTACCTGGAATTGACGGGAGGGTCTTTTGGGTGAATTCGAAAAGTTAAGAATAGTTACTGCCTATGAATTTCTAAAGCACATCCGCCGAAGACGGCTATACGTCATCCTTGGGCTGACACTTGTTGCCGAACTGGCTGTCCTTATTCTCTTCCCGGCTCTAATGAAAGGCTACCCGGCTAATGTGATGGTGATGGCGGGGATGCTCTCCATCGGTCCAGCCCTGGCGACAATCGGGGCGGTCTTTTTTGCCGGAGACGCTATAGCCGGAGAATTTGAGGGTAAGACCGGCCTGATTCTTTTCACCAACCCGGTCAAGCGAATCACACTGGTGGCGGGGAAGTATCTGGCAAGCTGTGCGGCGGTGATATTGCTCATTATCTTCGGATATGCCATTACTGCTATTTCCCTGCTGGCAATATATGGCAGTGTCCCGATTGAGACAGCCAAGTCATTTGGGTTGTGTCTCCTCTATGCCGGCAGTGTTCTCTCCGTAACCTTCTTCTTCAGCTCAATATCAAAAGGGGCGATGGGGGCTACTGTGATTACGCTTGTTTTCATCACGGTCATTTCCGGGATTGTTGATAGTGTCCTCATGCTGGCGGGTAAGCCACACTGGTTTCTCTTATCTACTGCTGGTGACAGCGTCTCCACCGTCTATGGCGGCTATGAGCTTTTGATGGAAGGAATTATGCCCCCCGGCAGTATGGAGATGATGCCTTTTGAAATCAAGACTCCGGACATTGGTCTTTGCGCTCTCGCCATGGTAATCTACCTGGTGGTGGGTTTCGTCCTGAGCATCTTGATAAGTCAGAGGAGGCAGTTAGCCTAGACGAAGAGGCGAGTTCAATAAATGTCAGTGCCGCACGCCAAGGTAATCGTCAATCCCGCCGCTGGAGCTTACTCAACGCGCCGGAAGTGGGGGCACATTAGCCGGTTGTTGAAGTATATCGGTCTATCATTTGACCACGAATATACGGAGGGTGTGGGTCATGCCATAGAACTCGCCAAAGCCGCTGCCTCTAATGGTTACCGTTATGTGGTGGCGGTAGGTGGCGATGGCACGGTGAACGAGGTAGCCAATGGAATACTCGGTTCTAGTGTTGCCCGTGATATGGCTATCGGTGTGATAGGCACCGGTACCGGCAGCGATTTTATCCGTTCGGTGGGCATCCCTAGACACTATATCAGTGCCTGTTCGCGTCTTACCAGCCAGCGAAAATTGTTGATTGATGTCGGGGTTGTTGAATACCAGAGTAGGGGAAAGCCTTCACGGCGTTTTTTCGTTAATGCGGCAGGTGTGGGCTTTGATGCCGCTGTGGTAGAGGCTACCGAGCATGTGCCGAAGTATTTTGGGGGCACCGTTCCTTATGTGGCGGGTCTGCTCCGCACCCTGCTTGGTTATCGGAACAAATCTGTGGTGCTTCATATTGGCGATAAGAGTGAGGCGGCTCGCATCCTTAGCGTGGTGGTCTCTAACGGGAGCTACCTCGGGGGCGGGATGCATGTGGCACCCGAGGCCAGTCTCAATGATAGCCTGCTGGATATAACGGTTATCGGTGATATTGGGAAGTTTGACCTGCTGAAGTCGTTATACATGGTATATCAGGGCACCCATGGCCAACATCCTAAAGTAAGGATGGAGAAGGCGACGAGGATTACTGTCGAAGCCAAAGAGCGAGTTTTAGTTCATGCTGATGGTGAACTGCTGGGGGAAGGTCCGGCATCTTTCTGGCTCGTGCCTTCCGTCTTAAACATCGTAGTCTAGTGCAATATTCAGCCTGTATTGTCTTTATCCACGGGGATATATCTGAGGCGAGGATATCGCCATGACAGAGGATATTTTATCTGCGGCTGCCATTACTAATAATCTCGGGACTCGTGTTATCGGACAGAGGATTCTCTACTATCCCAGCCTGACTTCAACAATGGAAATCGCCAGGGAGGAAGCCCAGCAGGGAGCAGTTGAAGGGACGGTTATCATTGCTGGTGAGCAGACCGGCGGGAGGGGGAGGTTAAAACGTGTCTGGCTCTCGCCCAGGGGTAACATCGCCCTGTCCATAATTCTCTACCCAAGCCTATCCCACCTGTCATCTCTCATCATGCTGGCTTCATTGGCTGTCGTTCATAGTATAGAATCAGCCACCGGCTTAAAGCCACGGGTTAAGTGGCCTAACGATGTCCTCATTAATGGTAAGAAGGTGTGTGGGATTCTAATTGAAAGTGATGTGCAGAGAACCAGAGTGAACTACACCATCATCGGTATTGGCATAAATGTAAACCTCAGGCTGGCTGACTTCCCTGAGATTCAGCCGGTTGCCACCAGCCTTGCCGAGGAGCTAAGAGCGGAGGTATCACCTTTAAGCGTAGTCCGTCACCTGTTAGCTGAGGTGGAAAGGTTATACTTCACTCTGTCGGCTGGTGGGTCTCTTTATGAAGAGTGGCGAAGCAGTCTGGTGACACTGGGCAAGAAAGTCCGGGTAACAGCCGGTGAAACCGTATATGAAGGAGTAGCTGAATCGGTAGCCAGGGATGGCAGTCTTCTGCTGCGTGGCTTGGATGGTAAACTCACCAGGATTGTCGTCGGGGACGTTACTCTGCGTGACTAAGCCGGTAGTTATTGCTAAGTCTTTTCCTTCGGGTTGGTATCCCCGCCAGAGCGAACAAACGCTTTGAGAAAGTCTATCGGGATGGGGAAGATTATGGTGCTGTTTTTCTCCGAGGCTATCTCCACCAGTGTTTGCAGGTAGCGTAGCTGTAGCGTTGTTGGCTCTCGGGCAATAACAGCCCCGGCTTCCGCCAGCCGCTCCGAGGCTTGAAACTCGCCGTCAGCGTGGATGATCTTGGCTCGTCTCTCTCTTTCGGCTTCAGCCTGAGCCGCCATAGAGCGCTTCATCGCTTCGGGAAGTTCCACATTCTTAATTTCCACGATGCTGACCTTCACCCCCCACGGGTCAGTTTGCTCATCAATTATCCTCTGGAGTGTCTGATTGAGTTTTTCCCGTTCGGTGAGCAATTCATCAAGCTCAGATTGTCCCAGTACATTCCGCATCGTCGTCTGGGCTATCAGCGCCGTAGCCCGGACGTGGTCCAAGACCTTTACCACCGAAGCTTCAGGGTCGACCACTCTGAAGTACACCACAGCGTCCACCTTCACGGTAACATTGTCTTTGGTGATTACATCCTGCGGTGGCACATCCATGGTTACTACACGCAGGTCAACCTTTATCATCCGGTCGACGAACGGAATGATAAGGAAGAAGCCGGGCCCCTTGGTCCCGACCAGCCGTCCCAGGCGGAGAATAACCCCACGCTCCCATTCCTTGACAATCTTAATGGCATTGGGAAGAATGATAAGCAAAGCTAGAATAATTATGCCGATAATGACCCATTCCATTTGTTTACCTCCCTTATTGTTTTTTGCTTACATATAATTTGAGGCTATCGACCTTATTTATAATCACCTCCTCCCCGGGTTCCACCCGGCCCGATTCTGATATTGCTGTCCACAGTTCGCCTTTAAAGAGAACCATTCCTTCTGGTTCCAGTGCTCTCTTGACTATAGCCTTCTTTCCAGTTAGTTCTTCACGCCCGGTAGATGCTTGACGGCGGTGCGCCCGGATTATTAGGGGGACCGCAAAGGCAAAGAAGCCGACAATGAGAGTGGTGATGGTGGCAATCAGAGCGGGGTGTATTCTAAACAATGGTCCTCCTTTAAATAAGATTAAGGAACCAAGGACTAGCGAAGATATGCCTCCAGCGGTGAGCAAGCCAAAGCTATGGGTAAACACTTCGGCGATGAACAGACCGAAGGCGAGAACGATGAGCAAAATTCCGGCATAGTTTACCGGCAACACTCCCAGTGAGAAGAAAGCCATTAGCAGGCAGATGGCACCGAGTACACCGGGGAAAATCATGCCGGGGTTGGAAATTTCAGCCATGATGCCCAACGTAGCCAGGCTTAACAATAGGTAGGCGATGTTTGGGTCACTGATAGCGTAGAGGAAGTCTTCAATGGTATTCATCGGGATATGGTTAATGGTAGCCCCTTCGGTGTTTAAGGTCACCACCGTGCCGCCGGCCATGGTTACCTCTCTGCCATCAAGCTGAGAGACGAGGGCGTCAAGGTCGGGAGCGACCAGATCAATGACATTAAGTTTCAGAGCTTCCTGCTCGGTAGCGGAAACGCTCTCTCTAACTGCTTTTTCTGCCCATTCCATATTGCGTCCGTGGGCCTGGGCAATGCTTCTGATGTAGGCAGCGGCATCATTCACTACCTTCTCTTCCATAGCTTCAGACATTGTTGCCTCACCCCCTTCGCCTATGGCTACCGGGTGGGCGGCACCGATGGTGGTATTTGGTGCCATCGCCGCTACATGGGCGGCTACTGTGATGAATACTCCGGCAGAAGCGGCTCGGGCTCCAGAAGGAGAGACATACACCACCACCGGAACCCGGGCATTAACGATGTCTTGGACGATGTCGCGCATGGAGGTATCCAGACCACCGGGGGTATCCAGTTGGATGATACAGGCAATTGCACGGGTTTCCTCAGCATGCTTAATACCACGCTCGATATAATCGACCAGCACCGGGTTGATGGTTCCGTTAGCGTGGAGCACGTCAATCGTGGTGGTAGCCGCCTTCGCGGCACCAGAGATAAAGGCGATAAAGGCAACGATTAACAAGCCTAACAATGGCAGAACGCGTATCGTTTTTAACATAACCAACCTTGTAGAAGGTCTATCGGTAAATATTATTGTATAGTGGTTGTAGTTCAATTGCAAATGTGAAGGGAAGTTGAATAGCTGGCTAAAGTGGTGTAAACTTTACCCGTTATCTATAAAGGTGTGTTATGAGAGTACAGAGATGTAAGGGAACTCAAGACCTGTCTCCTGAGGAGATGAGAAGATTCCGCCTGATTGAGGGGGTATTTCGAGACTGCTGTCTTAAGTGGGGCTACGAAGAGGTTAGGACGCCAACCATTGAGTATCTACACCTGTTCACCTCCACCGGGACGCTTACCCCAGGTCGGCTAGGCAGGGTATATTCCTTTCTTGATTGGGACGGCTGGAGCGGGGAGAGGGTGGTACTGAGACCTGATGGTACCATCCCCATTGCCCGACTTTACATCGAGATTATGGGAGGGAAAGAGCTGGCCAAGCTCTTTTATGTGACCAATGTATTTATCTTTGAGGAGACGGGAAAAGAGTCAAGGGAAAAGTGGCAGTGTGGGGCTGAGCTTATTGGTGCCGGCTCAACTACGGCCGATGTAGAACTGATATTGTTGGCTTCAGCGGTGTTGAGAAAGATTGGGCTTGAAGGTGTCCAGTTGAGGCTATCACATGCCGGCTTGATAAGGGCGCTACTGGCAAAGTTTGGCCTGAGTGCTAAAGAACAGGCCAGCATATTTGACCAGATTCTGGATGGGGATGAAGAAGTGCTGACCAGAATAAAGTCAGAAAGGCCGGAGCTGAGCCGGATTTTGACCCCTTTACTCGACCTGAAAGGTAAGTCATCCGGTTTCCTGAAAAACCTGAAAGCCCTGTTTAATCGGGACCTGACCGAGCTTGAACCTTCGCTCAGTAACTTCGTCAATGTTGCTGACCTTCTTGAGGAAGTGGGGGTAAGCTACCAGATTGATATAACTTCCGGGCGGGGTTTTGAGTATTATACGGGGGTGATGTTCCGGCTCCTGGCTGGCGGAGAGCACATCGGTGGTGGGGGAAGATATGATGCGCTTATTCCTTTAATGGGCGGCCAGGACATTCCAGCCTCAGGCTTTGCCCTCTACCTTGACCGCCTGATGGCTTTGGTAAAGCCAGAGTCCCTAACTAGACCTGAAGCTCAAAGAATCCTGATTAAGATCGAGCCTAAAGAAGGTATGCTGAAGGAAGCCTTTGGGCTGGCTGAGGCTCTCCATGAAGCGGGCTATACGGCTGAGGTAGACCTTGGTGGTCAGGAGCCAGCCGACTTAAAATGGCGGCTCAATGTCCGGAGTAAAGCGCCTCCCTTTGTTCTGACCGACCTAACCAGCCAGCAAAGGTTTGAGGCACAGACTAGGGACGAGGTCTTAAAATTATTGCAGAAAGCTTGAGAGGGCTAACGCCCTCTCAAAAGAGCTTTCCCCTCCCTTTTGAAGAAAAGGGTTACAAAAGGGGAGTTAGAGGGGCGAAGCCCCTCTTATAAAACTAATTCCCCTTCCCCCTTTCTAAGGAGAAGGGGATAAAGGGGATAGGGTTACAACAAGTGGACAAACAATTAAAGATAGCCCTGCCTAAGGGTAGACTTCTAGCTGAGACGGCTGATTTGCTGCGGAGAGCGGGGTGGGGGCTGAGCGGGTATAGTGAGGGGACGCGTTTTTACCGTCTTAAGTCCCGGAGGTTTCCCAGTCTTTTAGCCAAGGTATTCCACGAGAGGGACATCCCCATTCAGGTTGCCGTGGGCAATTACGATTTGGGGATTTGTGGACTGGACTGGGTGGAAGAATTATTGGTCAAATACCCCAGCTCAGCTTTGGTGAAACTGAGAAACCTGGGATATGGTGAGGGGACTCTTTATGTGGTCGCCAGCCGGTCTGAGGCAGTGCTTAGCGTAGAGAAGGTCCAGCTGAAGAGGGGGCTTATACGTCTGGTCAGTGAGTACCCTAACCTCACCGAGTCCTTTGCTTTAAAAAATCGGCTGAGGCGGTTCAGTATCTTTCCCCTGTGGGGTGCCGCCGAGGTCTACCCGCCGGAGAGCGCTGAACTGGCGCTAATCGCCGGTAGGACAGGAGAAGAAATTTTCAACCGTGACCTGGTGCCAGTAAGCAACGTCCTTGAGTTCAGTGCTTATCTTATCGCTAATAAGAGTAGCTGGGAAAGGGAAGACCTGAGCCAGATATTGGCTTCGATTGATGGTCAACTTCCCGTAAGAAAGGAGCGCCGTTCATCTTCGGTTGCTCTGAAAGCCGGGGGAGGGGCTAGCCAGCTACCTGCTGAGG
This sequence comes from Dehalococcoidales bacterium, assembly GCA_034432095.1. Lineage (GTDB taxonomy): Bacteria > Chloroflexota > Dehalococcoidia > Dehalococcoidales > UBA2162 > DAOUCV01. The sequence continues at coordinate 33,079 of DAOUCV010000089.1, read as the reverse complement.
ACGAGGCTACTATCAGGCTGGCTTTACCCGATGGGCATCAACAAGAGCCTACCGCTCAGCTACTGAACAAGGCTGGAATTTCGGTTGCTGATTATCCATCCGCGACGGGTAATCGGCGACCATCTACCAGTCTGGCTGGCGTCACCATTAAAGTGATTAGACCTCAGGATATGCCATTACAGGTAGCTAATGGCAATTTTGATTTGGCTATCACGGGCAAGGATTGGCTTATGGAGCACCTATATCAGTTCCCCTCCAGTCCCGTAGTTGAGCTTCTAGACCTCAAGTTTGGCTGGGTGAGAATAGTGGCGGTAGTAAGTAAGGATTTGCCGGTAGCTGATATCCAGGGATTGAGGCAGCTTTATGCCGAACGTTCAGTGCCCATCAGGGTAGCCTCAGAGTATGTGAACATAGCTGATAAATGCGCTAGGGATAACCACCTTTGGGGGTACAAGGTGATTCCTACCTGGGGAGCCAGCGAAGCCTTTTTGCCCGAGGACGCTGACCTGTTGATTGAAAATACCCAGACAGGACGGACCATTGCCAGACATAACCTCAAGATTATTGGTACCCTTTTTGAATCAACAGCCCGTCTCATTGGCAATAAGGGTAGCATTTCCAGCTCTGCCAAAGGTGATAGAATAAAAGCTATTACGGAAACCCTGCGAGCCGCGGTAGACTAGGGGAAAGTGCGAAGGGGGTAAAAGAGGGACAACCCCCCTTTTATAAACACTTTCCCTTCCCCTTAGCAAGGGGGAAGGGAATAAAGGGAATAGGGTTAAATTGAAAATAATCGAAGGCTTTCAACAGGCGAAGCTGGTCTTATCAAGGCGAGGTTCAGCGCAACCAACGCTTGAAGTTGATGACCGTGAGCAGGCGGTCAGACAGATTATCAATGAAGTGCGTCGCAGAGGGGATGCCGCCCTCTTTGACTATACCTTGAAGTTCGATGGTGTCAAACTAACCTCTCTGGAGGTGAGTAAAAAACAGATAACCGACGCTTACCGCCAGGTGGATGTCGAGCTTCTCTCAGCATTGAAACTAGCTGCCGAGCGAATACGCGCCTTCCACCAGCTGCAGAGAGAACGTGCGCTCCGCACTTTCACGCGCGGCAACGCGGGCTGGCTGGTGCGCCCGCTTGAACGCGTTGGAGTCTATGTTCCTGGTGGTACCGCCCCGCTCCCTTCATCGCTTCTGATGACGGTTATCCCGGCTAGGGTTGCCGGGGTCAAGGAGGTTATTGTGGTTACGCCACCCGGCAAACAGGGAGGTGTTGCGCCGGTAACATTGGTGGCGGCTGATATTGCTCAGGTTGACCGCATTTTTTCGGTTGGCGGTGCTCAGGCGGTAGCTGCCTTAGCCTTTGGCACCGAGTCCATTCCCAGTGTGGACAAGGTCTGCGGTCCGGGTAACATTTACGTCCTCCTGGCCAAGAAACTGCTCTATGGAGTAGTTGGTATTGATGGGCTCTACGGACCGTCTGAGGTGGTGATTATCGCTGATGAAACGGCTAATCCTGAGTACTGCGCTGCTGACCTTTTAGCCCAGGCGGAGCATGGTGCCCTGTCACCCTCTATCCTCATTACCACTTCCCGGGGTATGTCTGACAAAGTTCGCCAGGCAATTGAAAAACAGATGAAAACGCTCTCCCGCCAGTCGGTAATCAGGGAGTCGCTTGAGGACAGAGGCATTATTGTCACCGTCAAGAATATGGATGAAGCAATCGAACTGACCAACCTCTATGCTCCGGAACATGTATGTCTCTTGGTTGATAAAAGTGATGCCTATGTGGAGCGTTTATCCAATGCCGGGTGCATCATTTTTGGTCAGAAGGCGACGGTAGCGATGAGTGACTATGTCTCCGGTCCATCACATGTACTGCCGACCGGTGGAACGGCACGGTTCAGTTCGCCGCTGAATGTAATGGATTTCATGAAGCTCGCCAACGTGAACAAGGTAGGTAAGGGTTTGATGACCCTGGCGGGCAAAGTGGCCATCACCATTGCCCTCGCTGAGGGGCTGGATGCTCATGCCCGCGCCGTGGAGTTAAGACTGAGGGGAGTTACCAGAAAAGCCGGGAAGGTAAAGTAGAGATGGGTATAGAAAAATATATACGACCTGACTTGACTAATTTTGGTGGCTACTCGGCTCATACATCCCCAGAGACACTGAAGGGGAAGACTGAGGTGCCCATGGAGGATATTATCAAGCTTGATGCCAATGAGAATCCCTATGGGTGCTCGCCAAAAGTAAGCCGGGCGCTTTCATCATATCCGTACCTTAATATCTACCCTGATAATGGACAAAACAGGCTCCGAAAGCTACTGGAAGGGTATAGCGGTGTTGGGGCTGAGCATATCGTGGCTGGTTCGGGCAGCAACCAACTAATAGACCTCGTTTTACGGCTATTTGTCAGCAAAGGTGATGAGGTAATTAATTGTGTTCCCACCTTTGGCCTCTATCGTTTTAGCACCGAGCTGTGCGGTGGCACTCCAGTTGAGGTGCCCAGGGATGATAATTTTGCTATAGATATCGGTGCCATAAAAGCCGCCCTAACTAAAAAAACAAAAATCATATTTCTGGCTAATCCCAATGCCCCTACCGGGAACCTGACCCCCCTTCGGGATATTCTGGAGATATTGGATACCGGTTTGCCGGTGCTGGTTGATGAGGCATACTATGAGTTCAGCCGGCAGACGGTGGTCCCGTTGTTAAGCCAATATGATAACCTTATGGTGCTACGCACCTTCAGCAAGTGGGCGGGGTTGGCTGGCTTGAGGGTTGGTTACGGTCTTTTCCCTCCTAAAATAGCTGAGTATTTGCTGAGAATCAAGATACCGTATAATGTTAATGTCGCGGCTCTGGTGGCGGTTGAGGAATCACTCAAAGACATTGATTATCTTGCGGGCGCAGTGAAAGCGATAATTGATGAGAGAGAGAGGCTTTTTGAGGAGTTGAAAAAGATTGAGTGGTTAAAGCCTTTCCCTTCGCAGGCAAATTTTATCCTCTGCTTGGTGCAGAAGGTCGATGCCAAAGAGCTCAGGCAAAAGTTGCAGGCGAAGGGCATACTGGTTCGCTACTTTGAGGAGCCACGTCTGCGGAATTGCCTCCGCATCAGCGTGGGTAAGCCGGAGCACACCGATGCCCTGATAAAGGCATTAAGAAATATAGAAAAGGAATTCTTTTAGTAACCCATCCCCTTGAGGCACCCAGAAAAATCTTAGATTTGTCTGGGAATCCCCTGACCCTTTTCGCTTGATAGGGAGGGGGATGTAAGTAAAGTAAGAGAGGGGGATTAAGAGGGTCAGGTATAAGACATCTTTAGGCGGAAATGTGTTAAACTGCAGAATGGGGGAGCCGATGGACATGAGAACAGCTGCTATCGAGCGGAAGACGAGGGAAACAAATGTCAGCCTGGAACTTAGTCTTGACGGTAGTGGCAAGTGGGAAATAAGCACCGGGATTAAGATGTTTGACCACCTCCTGTCTCAGGTGGTTCAGCATGGCAGATTTGACCTGAGGCTCTCAGCCACCGGAGATGACCAGCATCACTTGATAGAAGATGTGGCTATTTGTCTGGGCAGAGCCTTTGCTCAAGCCCTGGGGGAGAAACAGGGTATCGTCCGTATGGCTGATGCTACGGTGCCGATGGATGATGCCCTGGCAATGGTGGCCGTGGACTTCAGCGGGCGCGCTTATACCCAATTGGAGCTGTCCTTTAGTGGGAATGATATGGCTGGCTTTGCCACTGACCTAATCCGCCACTTTCTTGAGTCGCTCGCCGTTGAAGCTAGAATTAACCTCCATGCCCGGGTGCTTTACGGCACCAACGACCATCACAAAGCGGAGGCGCTGTTTAAGGCTCTGGGCAGAGCCCTGGATATGGCAACCAGAGTTGACGAGCGTACCTCTGGCAGGCTACCCAGCACTAAGGGATTACTTTAGTTTCTTCCCCGTCAGCTTCTCGTAGGCCTCCCGGTATCTGCTGGAAGTGGCTTCAATGACCTCCGGGGGTAGCGGGGGAGCGGGGGGTTCCTTGTTCCAGCCTGACTGAACAAGCCAGTCGCGGACCAGCTGTTTATCGTAGCTGGGTTGGGGTTGTCCGACCTTGTATTGCTTGGCGTCCCAGAACCGAGACGAGTCCGGGGTCAGCAGTTCATCAATAAGGATGAGCTTGCCGTTGTCCAGCCCAAACTCCATCTTGGTGTCGGCGATGATGATGCCTTTGGTCAGGGCGTACTTGCGGGCATAGCCATAAATAGCCAGGCTTTTCTCTCTTATCTCTTCAGCCAGAGATTCGCCCACCAGCCTCTTTATCTCATCCATGGTCATACGCTGGTCATGACCGGTTTCTGCCTTGGTGGTGGGGGTAAATAAAGGTTCGGGCAGTTCTTGGCTTTCCAACAGACCGCTGGGCATGGCAAGCCCCGATATAGTACCAGATTGCTGGTATTCTGCCCAGGCTGAGCCGGAGAGGTAACCATGCACCACACATTCAACCGGGATGCGTTTTACCTTCTTAACAACCATAGAGCGTCCCGCCAGGTAAGGAGGGTAGAGGAACCGGCTTTTGGCAGGAAGATAGGCGTCAAGAGAATGAGGGTCATCGATTATTTCTATCACATGGTTTGGGACTAGATTTTTTGTCTTTTCAAACCAGAAGGCGGAGAGCTGATTAAGCACTCGCCCTTTATCAGGAATGCCCGAGGGCAGGACTGAATCGAAGGCTGAGATCCGGTCGGTGGCGATAATGAGCAGCCGCTCATCCAGCGTGTAGCTGTCCCGCACCTTACCACGGATGAATAATGGCAGAGGCAGACTGGTGTTTATCAAGATTGATTGCTCAGTAGTCATCGTCTGCTAAACTCCGTATAATAATATTAACACACTGTCTTTGACATCTCAAGTCAAAGCTGTTAATTTCTAGGTAATGAAAAAGACCACCACGGGGACGACTTTTGCCTTTCGCTTGAGCTATATCATATTACCTGTTGCTATCCTTCTCTTATCAGTGCTTCTCTGCGCTTTTTTCTATCCCCGGTTGCCGGCTGAGGTAGCCTATCATTTCAAAGACGGCTCGCCCGATAAATGGTTGAGCCGGAGCAACATAGTCCTGTGGATGCTGGTGCCACAGCTTTTTCTTACCCTGCTGGCGGGAGCTATTACCTGGGGAATAGCCCGGCTGGCTGGTCTGTATATACCGCCGGAGCGCACGGGGATAAGGCTGGAAAGAATCATAGTGCTTATGGGCAACATGATTACCCTGCCTCAAATCATTCTCGGCTTTGCAATACTCGATATTTTCAGCTACAATTCGTACCAGATTCATCTTCTGCCTCTGTGGGTTTTTGCTCTGCTAGTAATGGTTGTCGGCGGCATTATTCTGGGCATCCTGTTTAGCCAAGCCGTGCGACAGGGTCAGAGAGTTAGTAAGGAGTGATATAGTGACAGCAGGGAAACCAGCTAAAGTGGATATGGAAAAGATCGTCTCTCTCTCCCGGCGGCGGGGTTTCATTTTCCCCAGCAGTGAAATCTACGGCGGGCTTCAGAGTTGCTGGGACTATGGACCTCTGGGTGTAGAACTGAAACGGAATGTCAAGGAAGCATGGTGGCGAGCTATGGTTCAGGAGAGAGACGATATGGTGGGTCTTGACACCAGTATTATGATGCACCCCAAGACCTGGGCAGCCAGCGGACATCTGGAGGGATTTACTGATGCCTTGGTAGAGTGCAAGGGGTGTCACCTGCGCTGGCGGCAGGATGAGCTTAAAGGCGACCGTTGCCCTTCCTGCGGTGGCGAATTGACTCAGCCGCGCCTGTTCAACCTGATGTTCAAGACATTTATGGGGCCGGTCGAGAGTGATGCCAGCGTGGTCTATCTGCGGCCGGAGACAGCTCAGGGAATGTTCGTTAACTTTCCGAATGTGGTTAATACCACGAGAAAAAGGCTGCCCTTCGGCATTGCCCAGATTGGTAAAGCCTTCCGCAACGAGATTACCACCGGCAATTTTGTCTTCCGCAGCCGTGAATTTGAACAGATGGAGATTGAGTACTTTGTTAAACCGGGAACCGAGGAGAAATGGTTTGACTACTGGCTTGAGGAGCGCCTCAACTGGTATATCAAGCTGGGCATCAAAAAGGAGAACCTCCGCTTTCGGGAGCACGGGAGAGAGGAATTATCCCACTACTCGCGGAGGACGGTTGACATTGAGTACCTGTTTCCTATGGGCTGGGCTGAGATGGAAGGTATTGCCAATCGAGGTGACTTCGACCTTACTCAGCACGCCAGGTTCAGCGGTAAAGACCTGAGCTACTTTGATGAGGAGACTAAAGAGCACATTATCCCTTATGTCATCGAGCCATCGGCGGGGGTAGACCGCCCGTTGCTGGCTTTCCTCTGTGATGCCTACGATGAAGAGCCCGATAAGGATGAGATAAGGGTGGTGCTTCATTTCCACCCGTCTTTAGCCCCGATCAAGGTAGCGGTATTGCCCCTGAGCCGGCGTGAGCCATTAGTAGAGATGGCAAAGGATGTTTATGCCGAACTACGTAAATACTGGATGGTAAGCTATGACGATGCCCAGAGCATCGGTCGCCGTTACCGGCGTCAGGACGAGATTGGCACCCCTTTCTGCGTCACCGTGGACTTCCAGTCTCTTGAAGACAATCAGGTAACTATCCGCGAGCGAGACAGCATGAACCAAATCAGGCTACCCCGAGCCGAACTTGTAAAAACTCTCACCGCCAAGCTCGCCGGCGAACCTCTATTTGTCCTGCCACCCGGTGGCAGCATTTGGTTGGAAGAGGGTAAAAAGCAGGGAGTCTAAGGGAAACTTCCCTTCTCTTGTAAAATTCTCCCCCTTCCCTTGTTAAGGGGAAGGGAATTAAGGGGGACGGGGTTGAAAATCCTCCACTTTGCTGACCTTCATTTAGGTGTAGAGACCTACGGGCGCATTGACCCGGCTACGGGGATATCCTCACGGCTTTTTGACTTCCTGTCTGCTCTTGACCAGGTGGTGGACTATGCCCTGGAGAACAGGGTTGACCTTGTCCTATTCTGCGGCGATGCCTATAAGAGTCGTGAACCGAGCCAGACCCACCAGCGCGAGTTTGCCCGGCGCATCAACCGGCTCTCCACCAGCGGTATCCCTGTCTTCCTCCTTACTGGCAACCATGACCTGCCTAACGCCATCGGCAAAGCTACCACCCTGGAAATCTTCCATACCTTGGCGGTCAGTAATGTCTCTGTCTCTAACCGTCCCGACATCTACCGTATTGGGACCAAGAGTGGCGTTGTTCAAATTGCCTCTCTACCCTGGCTGAGACGCAGTACCCTATTGAGCAGAGAGGAGACCAAAAACCTTAACTTTGAACAGTTGAACGAGAGAATGCAGGGGGTATTGACCAATATTATTACGGCGCATGTCTCGAAGCTTGACCCTGCTTTGCCCTCGATACTGGCGGCACACGTGGGGGTGGATACCGCCACGGTAGGCTCGGAGAGGCTGATGGCGATAGGGCAGGAGCACTTTTTGTTGCAGGGTAATATCGTCAATCCGGCTTTTGACTATATTGCCTTAGGACACGTTCACAAGCACCAAGTCCTGTCGGAAAATCCTCCCGCTGTCTATGCCGGGAGCCTCGAACGGGTGGATTTCGGTGAAGAAGAAGACGAAAAAGGGTTTTATCTGGTCGAAATCGGGTCGGGTAAGTCAACGGGTGGCAGGCGGGTTACCTTTGAGTTTCATCCGGTGGTCGGGCGCCCCTTTCATACCATTAATATCAATATTGATGAAGGGGACGCCGACCCGACGGCAACCATCCTTAGCGCCATTCGTCCAGATAGGGTCAGGAATGCTATAGTAAGGCTTCAAATGAGCCTGCCGGCGGAACTTGAAGGTCAAATCAGGGACAACGCCATCAGGGATGCGCTAAAAGAGGCTCACTACTTCACCATAGCTAGGGAAGTCAGGAGAGAAGCTCGGTTGAGGCTGGGGAAGACAGCCGCCGAAGAAATACCCCCCCTCGAAGCACTGAAGACCTACCTGGAAGCAAACTATCCCTCCGAACGAGCCAAGGTTTTGCTGGAATACGGGGAGAGACTTATTCAGGGGGAGGGAATAGAAAAGGAAGTCTGAGAGGGGCGTTTTGCTCCTTTTTTAATTTCTTCCCCTTATTTTAGAACCCCAGCATCCGGGCGGCAGCCTCGGCTAGGTTCATGATATAGCCGGGGATAATGCCGAGAAGTAGCACTCCCAGGCAGGAGATGGCCAGGGCTAACCTTAAAGCTCCGGAAGAGGGCACCTTTTCTTCCGAAGCTGGCTTACCAAACCACATCACCTTCACCACCCGCAGGTAATAGTAGGCGGAGATGACACTGTTGAGCACGGCAATGATGACCAGCCACAGTAGACCATGCTGCACGGCGCCTCGGAAGATGTAAAATTTAGCCATAAAGCCGACAGCCGGTGGCATACCGATGAGAGAAATGAGACACAGGCTCAGGGCTAAAGTCAGCAGTGGCGCCCGTTTAATCATGCCGGAATAGTCCTGAATAAGGTCGCTATCGAGTTTATTCGAGATAGCGATAATGGCAGTGAAGGCTCCCAGATTGGTAAGTGCGTAGCCAGCTAGGAAGAAGAGAACGCCGCTCTGACCCGCAACATCGGTGGCTGGGGAGACCCCCATGGTAGCCAGTCCTACCATAAGGTAGCCAGCCTGGGCGATGCTGGAGTAGCCCAGCATACGCTTGATATTGGTCTGGGGGAGGGCGGTTATATTACCCAGGAACATGCCGATAGTGGCCAGCACGGCAAAGACAATGCCCCAGTCCAGGCTCAGCCAGTCGGGAAGTCCGAAGGCGGAGTAAAAGACCCGAAGGATAACGGCAAAACCGGCTGCCTTGCTGCCCACCGAGAGGTAAGCAGCTATTGGTGTTGGCGCTCCCTCATAGACATCGGGCACCCACATATGGAAGGGGACGGCGGCAATCTTGAAGCCGAAGCCAGCTAAAAGTAAGACGATACCTAGAATAAGTGCCGGACTGTCTAAAATAGCTGATAGTGAGAGTGTCTGGACAGAGTGGGCAATCTCAGCTAGCTGTGTTTTACCGGTGGAGCCGAAGACCAGCGCCATCCCGTAGAGCAGTACCGCCGAAGACATTGCGCCCAGCAACAGGTATTTAAGCGAGGCTTCGGCTGATTTGGGGTCCTTCAAGAATCCCGCCAGGACGTAGAGCGAGACGCTGGTCAACTCCAGAGCAACATAGATGGAGATTAAATCCGTGGCGGCGGCCATCAGCATCATGCCCAGAGCCGACAGAAGCACCAGCGCATAATACTCACCTTTAAAGCGGGCAAACCTGGAGACGTAGTCTGCGGAGGCCAGGATGACCATACCGGCAATCCCCAGGAAGAGTAGCTTGAAGAAGAGAGCAAAGCCATCCACCGCCAGCCTATTATAGAAGATGCCTTCCAAAGTGCCCCGCATCGCTATGGTGAAGCCAGCCGATACTACCAGACCGATGATACTGAGGATTGCCAGCACCTTCTTTCGCTGGATAATGAGGTCAAGCACGATTACTACTATGGCAGTGGCTGCCAGAGCTAACTCCGGTATAAATAGCCCGATGTTCAAAATCTACTCCTCTATCATCCTAATAAGCCCGTTATGGGTGAAATGCCAAGCTTGATAATATCGGTCAGGATTGCCGGATAGATACCGACCAGCATAATTAACGCCACGAAGGCAAACATATATACCCGTTCCAGAATATCGGCGTCCTTCACGCCATCGTATTTTTCCAATACCGGACCATAGAATACCCGTTGCAAAGTCCACAGGATATAGCCGGCGGCGAGAACCACACCGATAACCGCCAGGATGGTAAAGACCTGGACGCCGTTAACCACGCTGCTGGAAAAACTGCCGGCGAAGGTTATGAACTCAGCGGCAAAGCCGCTGGTGGTCGGCAGTCCGAGAGAACCCAAACCGGCTATCGAGAAGACAACTGCGATAACGGGCATCTGCCTTGCCAGACCGCCGAGCTTTCTAAGGTCGCGTTCTTCAACATTGTGCATGGTCAGACCGGCCATGGCAAACAAAAGCCCGGTGAGGAGACCGTGGCTGACCATCTGAAGGGCGGCTCCGGTCAGGCTCACCTGACCCAGGGCAAAGACGCCAAGTAGTACCAAGCCCATGTGGCTGACGCTGCTATAGGCAATTAGCCTCTTGAGGTCAGTCTGCCTCAAGGTTATTGCCGCTCCGTAGAGCACGCTAATCACGGCAAGGGTGAGGAACAGCGGAGCATAATCTCGGGCAACCTGGGGGAAGATACTCACACAGACTCGAATCATCCCGTAGCCACCCATCTTAATCAGCGCTCCCGCCAGCATCACGCTCCCGGCTGTCGGAGCATCGGTATGGGCGTCGGGCAGCCAGGTATGCAGGGGTACCACGGGCAGCTTGACGGCAAAGCCGATAATCAGCAGGAAAAAGATAGATGCGGCTGGCATTATGGATTGCACCATAGCCAGTCCCTTCTGGGCTAAATCAACCATGCTGAGACTGCCAGTGGTGAAGTAGAGGCTGAGAATACCCGAGAGCATCAGGGCACTGCCAAAAAGAGTGTAGATGACATACTTTATCGCTGAGTATTCCTTTCTACCCGCCCCCCAGATAGAGATTAAGAAATACATCGGGATGACCTCTATCTCCCAGAAGACGAAGAACAGCAAGAGGTCAAGGGAGCTGAATACCCCCAGAATGCTCGTTTCCAGGAGCAGGAGCCAGGCAAAGTACTCACGCACTCTGAGGTGCTCCTTCCAGGAGATGAGGACAACCATAAAACCAAGGAAAGCCGTCAGCACCACCAGGGGCATACTCAAGCCGTCAACTCCTAGATGATAGTGAGCGTTGATCGCCGGAATCCAGGAGACCTTTTCCTCAAACTGAAATCCGCCGATTGACCTATCGAAGCTGGCAAAGAGAATAATGGCTAAGACCATCGGAACAAAGGTAAAAACGGCGGCCAGGTATTTAACCAATCTATCTCGTCCACCAGAAGCGAGAGCAATGATGATAGCTCCTATCACCGGCAGAAAGACTATGGTTGAAAGATAGTAACAGTCCAACTACACTGTCTCCTATAAAGATTCTTTATCCAAAGAAATAAAGTACCAGAATAATTACTAGAATACCTATGCCAATAACCAGTCCGTAGAGTTGTAGCTGTCCGGTCTGGGCACGCCGGATAGCCCTGCCCCCGGCGATTGCTCCGTTAGCCACTCCATTCACTGCTCCATCCACCCCATAGGTATCAATTTGCTGTAAACCGGCAAAAAGACCACCAAGCAGGGCCTTTCTGACGATAAGGTTCTCGTATAGCTCGTCAAACCAGTATTTCCGGAGAAACAGGGTATATAACGGCTTGAACATACTGCCAATGCGCTCGGCTGAAACCCACTTTCGGCTATACATAGCGTAGGCTAGAAGGATACCCAAGCCAGCCACGACGAGGGAAATCAGAGGCAACGGCGAGTGTACAAAAATGCCGAAGAGCCCTTCGATGAAGCTGTGTGTCTCGCCATGACCCATAAAGGCACTGAAAGAACCGGTGACATTCCAGAAGCCAGAACCGATGGCTAGAATAGCCAGAATGACCATGGGCACTATCATCACCGGCGGGGATTCGTGAGGGTGGGTTCCGTGGGCTTCAGGACTGCCTCCCCGATACTCACCACCGAAGGTAATAAAGAGCACCCGAAAGATGTAGAAAGCGGTCATAAATACCGTTATCATCGCCAGATAGAACAGGACTGGCTGGTTCTCCCAGGCAATAGCCAGAATCTCGTCCTTGCTCCAGAACCCGGAGAGTGGCCAGATACCCGCCAAGCTCAGGGCGGCGGTAAGAAAAGTAGCAAATGTCCACGGCATCGCCTTGCGTAAGCCACCCATCAAGCGTATATCAAAGGTACCGGTAGCATGGTTGACGCTACCCGCCCCAAGGAAGAGCAAGGCTTTAAAGAAGGCATGGTTAAAAAGGTGGAATATGCCGATAGCGGCAGCGCCTTTAGCTACCTCGATGGTGACATTGCCCCCGTGAGCTACGCCGATGGCGGCGGCTCCGAGTCCCAGCATCATGTAGCCAAGCTGGCTGATGGTAGAATAGGCGATAACCCGCTTGATATCAGTCATCACCAAGCCCATAGAGGCGGCAAAGATGGCGGTAAAACCGCCGATAGCGGCTACCGTGGTTACTGCCTCTATTGAGTGGACGAAGATGGGCAGGGTGCGAGCGACCAGGAAGACGCCCGCGGCGACCATGGTAGCGGCATGGATTAGAGCGCTGACCGGGGTGGGACCTTCCATAGCATCGGGCAGCCAGACGTGGAGCGGGAACTGGGCTGACTTGCCTATTGCGCCGGAAAAGATGCCGATGGCTGCCCAGGTCAGGGCGGTACCGGCCAGAACCCCGGTTGCCGCCAGTTCGTGGAGTTCGGCAATATCAAAGGTGCCGGTGCGGGTGAATAAAAGCAGGATAGCGGCTAGGAAACCAAAGTCACCAAGGCGGGTAACAATAAAAGCCTTTTTGGCGGCGTTGGCGGCTGATGGACGATGGAACCAGAAGCCGATAAGCAGGTAAGAACATAAGCCGACCAGCTCCCAGAAGACGAATATCAGGAGCAGGCTGTCTGCCATCACCACGCCCAGCATTGAAGCCGTAAATAGTGACATCCAGGCGTAGTAACGGTGATAGCCCGGGTCTCCGTGCATATAGCCCTGGGAATAGACCTGCACCATCAGGCTGACCACGGTAACTACCACCAGCATTACCGCGGTCAGTGCATCCACCATCACTCCTAGGTGGATACTGAGGTCGCCAACGGCTAGCCAGTTAATATCCGGTACTATCAGCTCATGGCCGGGTTCTCTCATCACGGCGGAGAGTGTCCAGATAGACAGGACTAGTGAAACGCCAATGGCGGTAATGGTGAGATAACCGGCTACTTTCGATTCCTTCCTGACGAAGGGTCGGATGAAAAAGGAGATAATTATAAAAGAGAAAACCGGCAGTAGAAAGATTAGCCAGATTAACTCGCTTGGCATTATAGCTTCCTCAATACCTCTCTAATCACGTGTTCCTTGTCTTTGGGCACCAGAACGCGGTAGGTGGCCAGTTCCTGCCCCATCGGCTCACCAGAAGCCGGCAATATCCGGGTGGGAATCCCTTCGCCCTCGAAGAGTTCCTTCCACATCTCCGCTATCATCAGATTTTTCGCTTTTTTAATCTCTGTCCACATCGCCTGTCCTTTTGTCTACCTCTCTCCTTAATGCACCCAGAAAAATCTAAGATTTTTCTGGGAACCCCCTTTATCCCCCTCTCTTTCAAAGGAGAGGGGGATAGGTTACCATTTCATCAAATCAATCTTGGTACTCTCAATAGTGTCACGGCTGCGGTAGATAGATATTATTATAGCTAAGCCGACGGCGGCTTCGGCGGCGGCAACAACCATAATGAAAATAGCGAAAATCTGCCCGGTCAAAAGTGTTGGCACTATAAAGCGCGAAAAAGCAACCATGGCGATATTTACCGCATTGAGCATAATTTCAATGGACATCAGGATAACTATGGCGTTGCGCTTGGTCAGTGCCCCATATAGTCCGATAGAAAACAGGATAGCTGACAGTATTAAGTAATGCTCCAGACCAATATTAGTTATCATCCTCATCCTCTGGTTTCTATAACCCTATCCCCTTAATCCCCTTCCCCTTTTTAAGGGGAAGGGGGAGTGATTTTTCTGAAGAGGGGCGTTGCCTCTCTTTAACGCCCTGTTTTTACGTGGGCTTCGCCTCTCTCTGATTCTCCTTTATATTATTTCTCCCTCACCAGGACAATAGCCCCCAGGATAGCGGCTAACAGAAGGGCAGCGGCAATCTCTACGGCTAGAATAAAGCCCCCTTCACCCAGAAGCTTACCTGCCAGGGCTGAGGTGGTCGGCTCAAGTGGGGGTGCTGTAGACACCTGCCAGTGGGTATTGACCAGGGTAAAAACCGCCACCCCCAGGAAGATAGCTGCCACAATGAAAGCCGGAATCCGCAATCTATTAAACGGGCTGCCACGCGGTACCTCTCTGGTTAGCATGATAGCCAGGATAATTAGTATTGATATGCCGCCAACATAGATTAGCACCTGAACTGCGGCCAGGAAGTCGGCACTAAGAGTGATATAGACTCCAGCGACAGTCAGGAGACATAGCATCAAGGCTAGGGCTGAGCGAAAAACATTTCGCAGCCAAACCACGCCCAGGGCAGCGGCTATACCAACGATAGCCAATATCCAGAAGGCAACACCTACTCCCATGGCGCTTCCTCCGTAATCTTCTCCACAAGTAATGTCTGCCGGGGTAATTTGGCGGCAATTTCAGGGTAGAAATAGCCGCTGGGTTGCTTTTTACCTGATTCCAGCATCATGTCCTCTTTATTCTCCACCAGCTCACTGCGCCGGTATTGTGCCCGTTCATAAGCGTAACCCATAAATAGTGCTCCATAGGGACAAACCTCAACGCATAAGCCACACTGAATGCAGTAACCGAAATCTACCTGGTACTTCTCAACTACGTATTTGTTCTCTACCAGGTCAGTCGAGGTAATAATCTCAATAGCACCCTGAGGGCAGGTCTTGGCGCAGGTGGCGCAACCGGTGCACTTTTGCCGGTCCCAGACAAGCTCATTACCCCGAATTCGGCGAGAGGTATGCAGTCTCTGCTCCGGATACTGCGATACTGTCGGGTGCCGGAATAGGTGCTTTAGGGTTACCGTCAGACCCTTACCGATGCCGAGTCCATACCGTTCAAACTTCAACTCTACCCCATCCTAATTTAAAGAGTTTAGACCAAACGAGTATCAGTACTGCTGTTAGGGCAAAGTTAATGGGTATCATTATCCATAGTGAACCCTCGGGCAAGGCTAATACCTGTAGGGCGGTGATAAGCAGGTTAATTAGGGCTAGGGGGAGGAGGAATTTCCAAGCAAGCGCCATTAACTGGTCTATTCTAACCCGAGGCAACGTCGCCCACAGCCAGACCATAACAAACCATACCAGGACTGCCTTAACGATGAACCAGAGCCATTCAGGCAATGCCGGTCCTCTCCAGCCACCGAGGTAGAGAGTGGTAATCAAGCATGATAGAAGAAAGGCTTCGCCGTATTCTACCAGATAGAATAAGGCAAATTTTATGCCGGAATATTCAGTGTGAAAACCAGCCACAATCTCCGAGTCCGCTTCCAAAAGGTCAAAGGGACTGCGGCTGATCTCGGCAAGGCCAGCAATGAAGAAGATGATGAAGCCCAGAGGTTGCAACAGAATAAAAGGGGTGTCCTGTTGAGCCAGTACTATATCGTTCATAGATAGCGAACCGACCAGCAATAGCACGCCAGCGATTGATAACACTACCGGTATCTCATAGCTTACCACGGCGGCAACAACGCGCATGGCGCTGATGAGGGAGAACTTGTTACTTGAGCCCCACCCGGCCATAAATATTCCTACCGTTGATATTGAACTGATAGCCACTACATAGAGGATGCCAATATTCAGGTCAGCCAGCATCCCTCCATCGGTAAATGGCACCACCGCAAAAATGACAAATACCGGCACAAGGGCAACAATCGGCGCCAGCCAGTAGACTGGCTTATCAACATTGGCTGGCTCAATACCCTCTTTGAGCAGTACCTTCAGTACGTCAGCTATTGGCTGGATTAATCCGAAGGGTCCGGTACGATTGGGCCCGACGCGCGATTGCATCCGTCCTATCTGTCGGCGCGCCATATAGATAAACGCCATGACCATAACTATCACAACGGCGATAATCACAATGGTGAAGAGTACCCAATGCCACCAGAACCCGCCCGGCCAGTCTGGCGGCAGCGTTTGCGGGTTACCCAAGTTAATTAGGCCAGAATTAGCAATAGCCACTATCTATCAACCTCACCCAGACAGATATCAATGCTTCCGAAAATGATTATCAGGTCAGCTATCTTCCACCCGATTACCATGTCACGCAGCGCCGACAGGTTTAACAGGCTGGTGGGACGGATATGGCAGCGGTAGGGGGCGATGGAGTTATCCGACACCAGGTAAACGGCGAGTTCACCCTTGGGAGATTCGATGTGTGCGTAGGCGTCTCCCGCCGGGGGGCGGACCAGGTGGGGTACCTCAGCCTTGACCGGCCCGGATGGTAGCTGTTTTACCGCCTGCTCAATGATGCGCAGGCTCTGCCGCATTTCCTCGATTCTTACCCGGTAGCGGTCGTAACAGTCACCGGCACTACCAGTGGGGATGTCAAACTCAAAGCGGTCGTAAACGGAGTAAGGGTCTGCCTTGCGCAAGTCCCACCCAACCCCGCTGGCACGGAGCACCGGACCGGTGATGGAACAGTTTATCGCCTTTTCTTTGGTTAGAATGCCGACCCCCCTGGAGCGTGCCAGCAATATCTCATTCTCCTTGAGAAAGAGGTCAAACTCGTCAACTGAGCGGTGAATTTGTTCTAAGAGCTTTTCCAAAGCTGGCAAAAATTCCTCGGGAATGTCCTGGCTGACACCGCCAATCCGCATGTAGTTGTAGGTGAGTCGCTGTCCGCAGACCATCTCAAAAAGGTCGATAATCTTTTCTCTTTCCCGGTACATATGCAGGAAAGGAGTAAAGTAAGCACCACAGTCATTGAAGAAGGAACCGACGGCTATCAGGTGGTTACAGATGCGCTGGAGCTCAGCCATGATAACCCTCAGGTATTCGGCTCGCTCCGGGACCTTTATCCCGGCCAGCTTTTCTACCGCCAGGACATATGCCAGGTTATTGCTCATCGAGGATATATAGTCCAGACGGTCGGTCAGTGGAATAACCCCGGTGTAGGTTCGTTCCTCAGCCAGCTTCTCTATGCCACGGTGCAGGTAGCCAACCACCGGCTCTATATCAACCACGACTTCGCCGTCAAGGGTTACCCTCATCCGGTACACTCCGTGGGTACTTGGATGCACCGGTCCCAAATTGAGAACAAAAGGTTCAGTTTTAATTGCCATTACAAGTAATCCTTACGCAACGGGTGCCCCTGGAAGCCCTCCCACAGGAAAAGGCGTTTCATATTAGGGTGGTTTTCAAATCTAATACCCATCAGGTCGTAGATTTCCCGCTCCTGAACGTTAGCTCCCTCATAAAGACTGACTATTGAGGGGACGGCGGGATTCTCCCGACCATAATAGCGGGTCTTTATTACCAGACTGTGGTTATGCTCCATCGATGTCAGGTGATAGACCACCTCAAAGTATTCAAGATAATCAACCGCAGTAATAGTGTTAAGGAAATCGAATCTAAACTCAGGCGAGGTTTTGAGAAACGAGATTAATTCGAGCAAAGATTCGCTCTTGACCAGAAGGCTGTCTTTATTTACTTCGATAATACTGTCCGCAAATTTTTGTTCCAGTTTAGCCGCTACTTCTTTGCCGGAAAGAGCGAGAGTCATCCCTTCTTAACCTTTCTGTACCAGGTTCTTTCTTTTAGCTATCTTTTTCTGCAGCATCTGGATGCCGTAAATCAAGCCTTCCGGGCGGGGCGGGCAGCCGGGTACGTAGACATCAACCGGGATTATATGGTTATACCCCGGGACAACGTTATAGGACGAACGGAAGATACCACCACTGATAGCACAAGCCCCCATAGCTATCACCCATTTCGGCTCAGCCATCTGGTTGTAGATCCGCCTTATATTAGGCGCCATCTTCCAGGTCAGTGTTCCGGCGGTAATCATCAAGTCTGCCTGGCGGGGTGAGGCGCGCAGGATTTCCATGCCAAAACGTGAGATATCAAAACGAGGACCCATAGCGGCAATAAACTCAAAGGCACAGCAAGCCGGGAAGCATAACGTTACCCACAGTGAGGAACGCCGCGCCCAGTTGAGTACCCAGTCTACTGTGGTCAGCAGGATGTTCTGTTCCAGTCCTTCTTCCAGCCACCGGTCAGGGTCGGGGATTGCTTCTTGGCTGTTCGCCTTCAGCTTTTCAATAACCTGACCCTCATCCCGGTCAAGCTCTGTATCAGCATAGATATATTCCCTAGCTCTGTCTACTTCCATTCCAGAACCTTCTTTCGCCAGGCATAGAGATAGCCAACAACAACAATGAATAACAGGACAAATATTCCGATGAGACCGGCATAGCCCAGTTCCTTGAGGTTAACCGCCCACGGGTACAGGAAAATAACCAGTACATCAAGGGCTAAGAATACGAGGGCGTAAAAATAAAAGCGGAAATTAAATTGCACCCAGGTCTTGCCTATGGTCTCCATTCCGCACTCGAAGGTAGCATCCTTGATAGGGTTGGGGTGGTGGGGGACAATTTTGAGAAATCTGAGTATGATGGGGAGGCTAACTAATAGGGAGGCAAAAAAGACAGTAAAGACGACGAACAAACCAATATAACCATACTGAGCCAGCAACTATTATCCTCCCTGGCTTACTTAATGACCGCATATTAGTATAGCACCTGAATTTTAAAAAAACAAGAGGGGGAATCATTCCCCCTCTTGCCTTATTTCCCCGGCCGTCTAATTCTCTGAGCCTGTCAGGTAGATTAGAGCCTTATTGGCTGTCTCTACTTTCACTTCGATGGCTGGCTTATCTGTAGAACCTGTTGCGGGACGCTGATGGGTGTTGTTGAGGACAGTTGGCAATTCAGGGGTAAGATAAAACAAGTCGTCCAGCTTGTGGTTAGGGAAGGCTTTCATTGCTCCGACAATGAATTTCTGGTTGATTCGGCGCTTGCCTTCGCGTACGCGGTAGACCTGGCTTACTGATATTCCCATCGCTGCGGCCAATTCAGAGAGGTTCTTATAGTACTCATTGAAGAAATCAAAGATCCTTGTTTTCACTATCATGGCGCTACTCCTGTTGTGACTCGTGGCAATATTGTAGCGGTGATTATGCCGTTTGTCAAGTAAGGGTGGGTTGTATTTATATATATCTTGATAAATTAGCTGGGTAGGAGTATAGTTTTCGTGGAGATTAAAGTCGCTGGTGGCGAGAATGGGGTTTAGTAAGACAGGCTTGAAAGACTCTTTCCGTAGTCTGGTCAGGTCGGAGGTCTGGTTATGCCTAAGCAAGGTGGGCAATTTTCTTGCCGAGCGAGGTATTGAATCGTATCTCGTTGGTGGCTTTGTGCGTGATGTGCTGCTGGGGCGAGATACGGCTGATATTGATATTGCCCTAGGG
Source organism: Dehalococcoidales bacterium (assembly GCA_034432095.1). Classification (GTDB taxonomy): domain Bacteria; phylum Chloroflexota; class Dehalococcoidia; order Dehalococcoidales; family UBA2162; genus DAOUCV01. The sequence goes on along the minus strand of DAOUCV010000089.1, from coordinate 13,817 downwards.
CAAGATGCTCTGGAAGTTGCTCCCCAGGTAGCTACGGCTCTGGGTGGTAAGTATGTTCTATTGGACAGGGTGAACAGGGTAGGTCGAGTGGTTCTGGCGGATGAAGGGGCAACTTCATCCAGGTTTCAACTCGAATTTGACTTCTCTACACTTATCGGGAGCATCGAGCAGGACCTGGCGCGACGTGATTTCACCATAGATGCCATGGCAGTTAATCTTAGCCAGTTGAGGGGAGAAGCCTTTGTTGCTCAAATCATAGACCCTTTCCACGGTTTGGGTGACCTTCGTCAAAATATAGTGCGGGTAGTAGCGGAAACGGCTTTTACCTCGGATGCGGCTCGCTTACTAAGGGCAGTGCGTCTGGCTGCCGAACTCGGTTTCACTATTGATAAGAAGACTGAGGCTTTAATTCAGCACTATTCCCACCTTCTAGCGAATGTAGCCGGTGAGCGGGTAAGAGAAGAGCTACTGCGTCTGCTGGCTGTGCCTGGTGCCGGGCAGTTTTTAGCCTATCTTGATGAGCTGGGCTTGTTGGCGGTTTTGTTTCCGGAATTAGTCGGGACAAAGGGTGTTGAACAGCCCAAAGAGCACTTCTGGAATGTCTTTGAGCATTCCCTTAAGACGGTAGTTGCTGTCGAATTTCTGCTCCGGCAAGGCGACTGGGAATATGCCAGTAAGGATATTCTGGCTGCCGTTCCCTGGTCAGCAGCCCTGGCTCAGCACTTTAGTCAGGAGGTTAGCGGTGGTAGTAACAGAATGCTACTGCTCAAACTGGCGGCTCTCCTTCACGACATTAGTAAGCCTCAAACCAAATCCATTGAGGCTGGCGGTAGGGTGCGTTTTTTAGGGCATGCTAAGGAAGGGGCAGCGGTAGCCGCTAAGATACTGGAAAGGCTGAGGTTCAGTGGCAAAGAGATAAAGCTGGTAGAGACCGAGGTTAATTATCATCTTCGGCCAGTTCAGATGAGCCAGGAGGGGCTTCCTACCCGGCGGGCTATCTACCGCTACTTCCGTGATACCGGGGAAGCGGGCATTGATATACTCTTCCTGAGCCTGGCTGACCATCTGGCTACCAGAGGCCCAAATCTGGACTTAGCTAGCTTCAAAGAACACGCCCGATTAATTGATTATGTGATCGGTCAGCATTTTGAGCAGGAAAATATCGTTCATCCACCCAAGCTGGTTGACGGATATGATATAATTAATATCTTTCACGTGAGTCCGGGACCAAAAATTGGGGAAATACTGGAGGCAGTGCGTGAAGCGCAAGCCTCAGGCGAGGTAACTAGTAGGGAGGAGGCGCTGTCTCTTATCAAATTAATACTGGCCTCATCCCCTGGATAGGTAGAGAAACAGCATGCCTAGAAGAAACACACTTATTTTTTGGGGGGTATTGATTCTTCTCATCCTGGCTTTGTTGGTGGTTTTCCCCGTTGAAAAGGGGACGCTACTTAAAAAAGGGATACGGCTGGGGCTGGACTTGCAGGGAGGCACCCGTCTCGTTTACAGGGCTGACTTTAGTGCACTGGCGGAGGGTGGGAGAGAGCTGACGGAGAGTGAGAAAGCCAGCGCTATAGACGGGGCAATTCTTGTTCTGGAAAACCGGATAAATCCTATGGGGGTAAGCGAGACGACTATTCGGAAGCTGGGTAGTGACGAGATTCTGGTTGAGATACCGGGGCGAAGCCTTACGGATAAAGAAAAGGAGAGCCTCGGCAGGGTGGCTCTACTTGAGTTCGGGGAACTGGCTGGCGAGAATGAAACGTTCAGGTGGGAGAATGAGCTGGGTAAATGGAAGCCGGCTACGGCGGTGATTAGCGGGGAGACTGAGCCCAGGGAGCTGACCAGCCGGTACTTTAAGGAGAGTACCTTCGTAACCAGGGATAATTTCGGCGCCGTACTGCTGGTGTTTGAATGGGATAAAGTGGGGAGCCAGCTATCTGAAGCAATTACCTCACGGCTTATCAATAAGCCGTTGGGTATTTTCGAGGGGGATGAGGCTCTGCTTGGAGAAAATGGGAAGCCAATCGCCCCCTATGTTCGCTCTGTCATCACAAATAAGGGGCAGATTGAGGGATTGAGCTTAAGCGACGCTACCCGGTTATCCAAGCAGTTGAATGCCGGGCGGCTACCGGTACCCCTGCAAAAGACTGGCGATGAAAAGAATGTTGAGCCATGGCTGGGGGAGGATTTTGTTGAGAAGAGTGTCAAGGCGGGGACAATTGGCATTCTAATGACCATGCTTTTTATGATTATCTACTATCGTGTGTCAGGGCTGATAGCCAGCCTGGCGTTAGTCTGTTATGCGGTTCTGACCCTGGCTATCTTTAAGTTGCTGAATGTTACCCTGACGCTGGCTGGCATCGGCGGTTTTGTCCTTTCCGTAGGTATGGCGATAGATGCTAACGTGCTTATCTTTGAGCGGATGAAGGAAGAGATGTGGGAAGGAAAGACGTTAGGTGCCGCCATTGAGGCCGGGTTCAAACGAGCCTTTTCCGCCATCTGGGACAGCAATATCACTACTATCCTGGCAGGGCTCATTCTCTACTGGTTAGGTAGTAGCAATATTATCGCCAGCGATATGGCCAAGGGTTTTGCGGTAACGCTCATTATCGGAGTGGTGGTGAGCATGTTTACGGCGATAGTAGTTACCCGCACTTTCCTCCGTCCCTTCGTCGGCACCGGTCTGGCCCGGCACGCATCACTGTTCGCTCCATATCAGAGAAAGAGAAATGTTTGATATTATTGGCAAAAGGTTCTGGTTCTTCCTGATTTCGGGGGTAGTTATCCTGGCTGGTATCGTTGCTCTTGCTGTCTTTGGGCTTGAACCCGGGATTGAGTTCAAGAGCGGCTCTGAGGTTACCATTAGTTTTGAGCAGCCGGTCGATAAGCAGGAGGTGACGCAGGCATTAGCTGATTTGGGGTACACCGGTGCCATTGTCCGAAAGGCTGGCACCGATTTTATACTTGACCTGCCAGAACTAGACGATGCGGCTAAAGAAGCCCTGCGGGCCGGGCTGGCTGACAAATTGGGGCAGTTCCGGGACGGGGGCTTTCAATCGGTGGGGGCAAAGGCGGCGGAGGACACGACACGCAATACTATTATCGCCGTGATTATCTCGGCTATTGGCATGCTATTCTATATTAGCTGGGCGTTTCGTCGTATGCCCAATCCGTTCCGCTGGGGCGTCTGCGCTATTGCTGCCCTTCTCCATGATGTGCTGGTGGTGGTCGGGGTTTTCGCTTTCCTTGGCGGGATATTTGACTGGCAGGTTGATTTAATGTTTATCGCCGGCGTTTTGACCGTGATTGGTTACAGTGTCAACGATACCATTGTTATCTTTGATAGAATGCGAGAGAATGTGAGGAACAGGGGCGAGGCCAATTTTGAAGCGGTGGTCAACGATAGCATCCTTGAAACATTGTCGCGTTCCCTCATCACCGGGATAGGGACATTGTTTGTGCTGATTGCCCTTCTCCTGATTGTTGGTGCCAGCATTCAAAACCTCGTGGTCGTGCTTTTAGCGGGCATTATTACCGGGACCTATAGCTCAATAGGCACGGCCGCTTCTTTGCTGGTAGTCTGGAATAGGGGTGAGTGGGGCAGGTTCATCGGGAGGAAGCCCTTGCCAGCCGTCGCCGCCAGGGAAAGAGATTAATAAACAATGTAACAAGCTGTGCTTGACAGGACAAGGACGTTTGGTTATACTCAGGGTAGTAGGATCAGGTATTCCTGAGATAATTTAGGTAATGCCGGGCCTTATTTTAGGCAGCGGGTTTGAGACCGCGGGACCGGAAGTCCCGCGGTTTTTTGTGTGCTATTCAGGGGAGGTGATGACACTTGTCTACTCCGGTAGGAGCCGCTAGGCTTTTCTTAGCCGTCGTTACTATTTTGATTGGGCTTAAAATGGCGGTAGGGGTGGTTACGGGGAGTATCAGCATCTGGGCTCAAGCGGCGGATAGCTCTCTTGACCTCTTTGCGGCGCTAATTACCTTCTTTACGGTGGGCTTTTCAGCAAAACCGGCTGATAAGGAACACCCCTTCGGTCATGGTAAGGTGGAGGATATTGCTGCTGGCATTCAGGCGGTGCTGCTTCTTGGTGGTGCGGGCTCGATAATCTACGCTGCTATCCACAGGATAATTTCGGGGTCAACTATCGAACTCACCGAAGCTGGTATCGGCGTCATGCTCTTTTCCATGGTAGTGAGCATCCTGTTATCTCGCCACCTCTTCCGCGTGGCTCAGGCTAGTGGTTCAGTGGCGTTGGAGGCGAATGCCCACAATATTACCGGTGATATTTACTCAACTGCCGGGGTAGTGGTAGGGCTGGTGGTGGTGCGCTTTACCGGGCTTACCATTATTGACCCGATTCTGGCATTAATCGTGGCGGTACTCATCCTGAGGATGAGTTACCGGGTAGGCTGGATGGCTTTCAGCGGGCTGGTTGATGTGAGGCTACCCAAAGTTGAAGAGGATGAAGTAGTCTCTACCATCAAGGAGCACACCAGTCAGCTAGCTGGTTTTCACGAGGTACGTACCCGTAAGGCAGGAAGCCAGCGCTTCATTGACCTCCATCTTATGCTTCCTAAGAATACCAGTGTGGAAGAGGCACACAAGATGTGTGACCATCTGGAGGAGGATATAAAAAGCAGGCTCCCCAATTCTAATATAACTATCCATGTTGAACCCTGTAGCATAGAGTGCGGGCAGTGCCACATTTCCTCTTGTAGCCTTCGCTTGGATATGGCGCTTGCTCGCAAAGACCAACCTAAACCACCAACCTGATACCGGATACCAGAAACCAGCCGCCAAACCCGATGAGCAACAGACTGCAAATCATGAATACTCCTTCCTGAACTCTTCTTCGCCAGAGTGCCTTGGTTCTGTGAATCAGGATGGAAACAAACGAAAGCCAAGCGAGGTCACAGAGCCAGTGGACGAGAATAAACACGATTAGTCCGGTTGTGCCGAAGTCTAGGAATTTCATCACCAGCATACTGCCGGCAGTCGCCCACCACAGCAGGAAGAGAGGGTTGAGCAAGGTAGTAAGGATACCGGCAGTGAAAGCACTATACGGCATTTCCTTGCCCCTCTGGACTGCTTCGGTTCGGAGGCGGAACATGCTTATACCAAGCCAGATAATCATCCCGCCACCCAGCAGGCTCAATACCAACTGGACGGTGGTGTTCTGAAAGAACTGACCGAAGCCAAAGTATATCAGCAGTATCAGAGGGATCTCTATAATGGCATGCCCGGTGGCCAACTGAGTGCCCGCCCATGCCGTCTGATAGCTTTTGGCTACCGTCACGGCAAACATTGGCCCGGGCATCATTACTCCGGATAGTGAAATTACCACCACGCCTGCCAGAATGGGAAGCACAAATATACCTCCAGTAGATTGTAGCATAAAGGGGGCGTTAAAGAGGGACTTTGTCCCTCTTACAAACTCTTCCCCCTCTCCTTGAAAGGAGAGGGGGATAGAGGAGGTTCCCAGAAAAATCTTAGATTTTTCTGGGTGCTTAAAGGGGGTGAGGTTGATAAACAATCTTATTGCTTGAGTTCACTGGTTCGATTCATTATACTGGTAGGTGGGGAGATAAATTAGGTGTTGGAACACCGGGAGGCTGCCCGGTTTGTTGATTGGAGGTCATATTATGCTAAAGGTAGAGAACCTATTCTTGAACCTGAATGGTAAGCCGATAATAGATGGTCTGAGCCTGCATGTTGGCAAGGGCGAAATACACGGCGTTCTGGGGGAGAATGGCACCGGCAAGACCACCCTGGCTTGCCTCATCATGGGGGTAAACGGCTATAAGCCCACTGCGGGGAGGATTATGTTTGAGGGTCAGGACATTAATGACCTCTCGGTCTCGCAAAGAGCCAAGAAGGGGATAAGTCTCGCCTGGCAGGAGCCAGCCAGGATTGAGGGGCTAAGGGTGAGGGACTACCTCAACCTGAGTGGCAACAGTCCGGGGATTGAGCAGATTAAACGTTGCCTGCTGATGGTAGGCATGGAGCCGGCACGGTATCTGGATAGAGATATTGATAGTACCCTAAGCGGGGGGGAAAGAAAGAGGATAGAGCTGGCGTCTATCATCGCCATGCAACCCAAACTGGCGATACTGGATGAGCCTGATTCCGGTATAGATATTGTGTCGCTACCTTCTGTTCTTGAGGGCATCGTAGAAATGAATAGGCAGGGAACGTCGGTACTGTTGATTACCCATAGTGAGCAGGTGGTAGAAATAGCTCACCGGGTTTCGGTGCTGTGTGCTGGCAGAATACTGAGAACGGGAAAACCGGAAGAGACCTGCCTGTGGTTCAAGGAAAATTGCAAGAGCTGTGTGCACATCAATGAGCCGATGTATGAGAGTCTTAATGAGCTGGTGCAGAAAGGCAAGGGATGATGATTAGTCGCTCAGTTGAGAAGGAATATGCGGGGATGGTTGACGCCTATGAAAAGGCTGGCGGCGACAGGAACGCATTAATAAGTAAGGACGTAGCCAAACTGGTCATCCACGAGAATAGGGTTCTCGGCGCTGACGAAGTTAGCGGGATAAGAATAGAGACGAAGGAGACGGCAACTGGAGTGAATGTCCGTTTGGTGGTGGAAGAAAACGCCAGGATAAAGAATCCTGTCCACCTCTGTTTTGGTGTTCTCCCTCAGGAGGGGTTACAGGAGGTCATCCTGAAAGTGGAGGCTCAGGATAACAGTGAGGTGAGTGCCATTGCCCATTGCATCTTCCCCAATGCCGTCAAGGTGGTACACAAGATGGATGCGGACATAGAGATTGGGAACAACGCCAGGTTTGATTATAAAGAGACCCACTATCACGGGGAGTTTGGCGGTATCGAGGTAGTCCCGAAGGCGAAGATTAAGGTCGGCAGGGGTGGGGTGTGGCAGAGCACCCTCACCTTGAGCCAGGGGCTGGTCGGGAAACTGGACTACGATTTCGAGGTATTCTGTCAGGAGAAGGGTGTCGCCGAACTGGTGGTCAAGGCATACGGGAAAGGGCACGATGACATTAAAGTATGGGAAAAGATTCATCTTAACGGGGAAGGAGCCAGAGGGCTGGCTAAGAGCCGCATCGTGATAAGTGATAAGGCTAGGGCTGAGGTCAAAGGAGAAACCTACGGGAATGCCCCCCACGCCCGAGGGCATGTTGATTGTATTGAGCTGGTTAACGGGAAGGAGGCGGTAGCCAAGGCAATACCTATTGTTTCAGTAAGCAACGGGCAGGCAAAGGTAACTCATGAGGCGGCGATCGGGAGTATCGACCGGAGACAGGTGGAGACACTGATGGCCAGGGGGCTGGATGAGAGCGAGGCGGTGGATGTTATCGTCAGGGGCATTCTGAGATAAAAAGGAGCGTTTAAGAGAGGCGAAGCCTCTCTTAAAAACATAATTTCCCCCTTCCCTTAAGGGAAGGGGGTCAGGGGGATGGGTGTCACTAGACCTAACCAAGGTGGCTGCGCAGGTTGTGGGGATGGTCGCTAAGCTGAAGGCTGAACTTAGCGAAAGGCAGGAGCGTCTTCAGTATGCTCTGAATACCCTGCATCGTCAGGCTAGGGACATTGATAATTTAAAAAGAAAGATTGCCTCAAGCAGGACTACCTGGCTGGTAGCCGATATAGTTGATGAGCCTAACTGTCACTACGAAGCACCACCCATCCCCGCCGAGTTTACCGTCATCGCTACCGATGGCTCCCATATTGATGTTGACCGCCACCGCTCGGCAAGGTGCTATTTGATAAACATCGGGAGTGTCGTTCTTCGTTATGGCACTCACCCTGATGCCTCCCTTGATAGCTTTCCCTGCCTCTATGCCGGGGACGAAGACCTAATTATTGCTCCAGCGGGAATTCAGGGTCGTCAGCAACCAGTAGAAGGTGCCCTGCTGAGCATCAAGCGTAGCGTGGATGAATGTCAGCGGCTGGCTGAGCTGGCGGCTGAATTGCCATCTCATAGCTCAAATCTGGCGCTGCTTGATGGCTCGCTTATTCTCTGGGGACTCGAAGCTTACCCCGAATTTGTTACTGAGACACTGCTGGAGAGGGGCTTTTTAAGGTATCTCGATAAGCTTAAAAAAGAAAATAAGGACAAGAGGCTTGCCCTTGCCAGCTACATCAGCGCTCCCCGCTCTACTGAGGTGGTCAATCTCCTGCGGGTGGCTATCTGCCCCAATGACCCCCTTGACACTGACCGCCACTGCCCGGAATGTCAGAAGAGGGAGTGTGATGCCGTGGCTGGCGTTCAGGACGGGGAGCTATTCTCTAATTTATTGCCTCAAGGGGAGAGGTCAGCGCTCTTTATCAGCCAGTCTTCGGTGGTCCGCAAGCACTATGGCGAGCACCGGGTCTATTGCTTCTACCTCAAGCTGGATGATGAAGTTGCCAGAGTGGAAGTTCCGCAGTGGGTGGCCAGGGACGAGACACTGCTGGCGCTAACCCATAGCCTCGTTTTAGACCAGTGCCAGCGGGGGCAGGGCTACCCGGTGGCGTTAAGTGAAGCCCACGAGCAGGCGGTGGTAAGGGAGGCTGATAGAGAGTATTTCTGGACCCTGGTGGAATCGTCATTAGCTGAAGAACGTCTTCCCACCCCTACCTCCGGGAAAAGACGGAGCAAGAGGACGAGGTGGGTGTAATGTAACCTTATCCCCCCTTTAAACACCCTGAAAAATCTAAGATTTTTCAGGGAACCCGCTTTTTTCCCTCTCCTTGAAAGGAGAGGGGGAGTATAATAAAAAAAGAGGACTACTGCCCTCTTAAACTGCTATCTAACGAGAAGGAGAGTTAAAGAGAGGCGGAGCCTCTCTTACCTAAACTTCCCCCTTCCCCTGTCAAGGGGAAGGGGGATTAAGGGGGATGGGGTTAATAATTAATAGAGAAAGGAGCTAGAATGGCAGAGCTGACAAGTAGTTTAGTTAAGAAGATGGTTAGGGATTTGGGGGCGGATGTTGTCGGTATCGCTTCGGTAGACCGCTTTAAGGGGGCTCCCGCGGGACATAGCCCCAAGGACTTGATGCCCGAATCGCAGTCCATAATAGTGGCGGGAATCAGGATTCCCGACCCGGTAGTTGAGTACGATAGATACCATCTAAAGATGGACGATATGCCGCGGGATACTGCTATTCCATCAGTGATGGAGAACTTCTACATGTTGATGGGACATTACACCATTGATATAGCGTTGAATACTCTGGCGGTAAAGCTCGCCAACAAAATAGAAATAGGCTGGGGGCTCAGGGCATTGCCCACGCCCGACACCATCAATACCGGTCTGGGGCGCTCGGTCAGGGGGCCGTTAATCGGTTTCTTTTCCCAGCGTCATGCGGCGACGCGGGCGGGGCTGGGCGAGTTTGGTTTCAGCGGTCTGGTGCTCACGCCGCAGTTCGGACCAAGGGTCAGGTTTGTCTCCGTTATTACTGAGGCTGAGCTTGAACCTGACCCTCTGGTAACAGAAAAGATATGTTTCCGGGGGGCGTGTGGCGGGAAGGAAGGTCCCAAATGCTTTCAAAGGTGTGCCGACGGTGCTCTCAAATTGAGAGAGGGGATAGACCGTAATGCTATCTTCATCGACCCTCCAACGAGGCTTGATATAAGCAAGTGTATTAGAATGGGCGGTGATGCCGCCGGGTTTGCCTGTACATTTGTCGGCACCTGTATGAGGGAGTGCCCCAACGGGATGAAGGTGACGAAAAAGGAGGGGAGGAGTATAAAAAGAGGGCGGCCGCCCTCTTGAACTCCGTTAGAGCAAGGAGACTGAATTGAGGATAAAATGGTGGTACTGGGTTTTGCTAGGTCTGGGGTTGGTTATGGTTGTCGGTGGCGTTGTCTATGGGTTCATCTCAGGGATTTTTTAATGATAGAGCAAGGTGCAAAAATTAAAGGGGGTTAAAGCAATGGGAAGCAAGGGGAGACGCAATGTGAAGAAGCCCAGTAAGGAAAAACTGGCAAAGAAACAGGCTCAAGCGGCAAAGAAAAAGTAGTGAGTGTAAAAGGGGCTTAGTCTTTCTTACACAAACACCCCCCTCTCCCCGGTGAAGTCAGGGAGAGGGGGACTAAGGAGGTGCCCCGGGGGAATCGGGGTGCGCAGGGGTTATCTATTTATCCATCCACTAGTTAAGAGGGAGTTTTCTCTGGACTACCTTTTTTCCTTTTTCTTTTTCTACTTGTGTCATAACATTGATTAGCCGGAAGACGGTCTTGGCTTTACCAGCTATGACGAAACTCCGCATGATTGCCTCCTTTTCAGTTCTTGGATTACTATCCTTGTAATCCTAGTCTAGCACCCAGATATAAAGACAAGAATAAAGATGCTAAATATTTCATAAAGGTTTCGTTAAAGTTTCATAAAGTTGTGTAATTTGTTGTAAAATGGCAGTCAAGAGGGGAAATAGGAATGGCTGAATTAGCCGACAGGGTAGGTGAGGTTATTGAGACCTCTACTACCGAGTTTACTGCCCAGTGCTACGAGCTTTACCAGTCGCCGCCTCTGGGCAGTCTGGTGAAGACAACCGATGAATCAGTGACTCTATATGGCATCGTCTATAATACCACCACTGCCAGCATAGAGCCGGGTCGGAGACCGATTGCCCGGGGCAAAGACGACAAAAGTGAGGAAGAAATCTACCGCTCCAGCCCTCAGTTACTGAAACTGCTGCGCACTGAGTTTAATACTTTAGTGGTTGGGTATCGGGAGAACGAAAAACTGTGTCATTATCTGCCCCCTAAACCAGCCCGAATCCATAGCTTCGTCTATCAGTGTCAACCTGAAGAAGTAAGGGAGTTCAGCCGGTCTTTTGGTTTTCTCAGTATCTTGATTAACACTCATTTACCGGTTTCCGTGGATGAAGTTATTGCCGCCTCGCTGCGGCAGATGAGCCAGGTAGATGAAGACCCTCACCGTTTTCTGGTAACAGCGGGTAAAGAGCTAGCAATATTACTGGGCGCGGAGTTTAACCGGCTAAAGGCTATACTGGGGAGGATGAGACAGTGACCGAGGGGAAGGCTAACCCGCGACTGGGCATTGTCGTCTCCGGTTCACTAACCAAGGGGGTGGAGGTGAGGCTGGACAGTTCGGCTTCAGTTGAGGAGATGGCGGTGGGGCGCTATGTTACCATTGAGGGACAAAGACGGCGGTTCTTCGGTATGATAACCGATATCAGCCTGGGGGTAACCGACCCGAGGCTCACCCAGACTCCACCTGATGTCTCTGACCCCTTTATGGCTGAGGTGCTGGCTGGTACCAGCACCTACGGGACGCTCCATGTAAATCCCTATCTCACTATTGGTGGTGATGTCACCAGCTTAGTCGAAGGACCTCAGCCGGTGAAGACCGTTCCCAGTCACTTTTCAGAGGTAAGGCTTGCTTCGGAACGGGATGTAGAGCTGGTCTTTGGTGGGGAGGATGCCCGGAAGTTCTATATCGGTACCCCGCTGGATATGGAGACGAGGATATGCCTTGACCTGCCGGAGCTGGTCAAGCGCTCTAACGGCATCTTCGGCAAGAGTGGCACCGGCAAGACCTTTCTTACCCGTTTGCTTCTCATCGGCATACTGCAAAAATCGGCGGCAGTGAATCTGGTCTTTGATATGCATAACGAGTATGGCTGGGAGAGCCGGAGCGAGGCGGGACGGAAAGTCAAAGCCCTAAAACAGCTCTTCCCGGAGAAGGTGGCGGTCTTTACTTTGGACGAAGAAAGCTCAAAGCGCCGGAAAGTAAGCACCGACTTTGTCGTCAGGATTGGCTATGACGAGATAGAGCCAGAGGACATTGCCTTGCTGCGTCAGACTTTAAACCTTACTGACCTTGCCGTTGAGGCGGTCTACCAGCTATCGAGAAGATTTGGCAAAAACTGGCTACAGAGTACCCTGGATATAAAAGACACTGAAGTATTACCCGAGGGTTTGAATATACATGAGAGCACCCTGCATAACTTACAGCGAGGACTGCAAACTATCAGACGGCTCCCCTTTCTCACCCCTCATTCTCCGGAGAATGTGGTGCAGCGTATCCTGGAGTACCTTGACCGGGGTATTAATGTTGTCCTTGAGTTTGGCAGGTACACTGATATCACTGCTTATATCCTGGTGGCAAACCTGCTGACTCGCCGCATCCATAGCCAGTATCGGGAGAAGATGGAAAGGTCAATAGCTGAGGATACTGCCCCACCCCGCCCTCTGGTTATCACCATTGAGGAGGCACACCGCTTCCTGAATCCGGGGATAGCCAGCCAGACCATCTTCGGTATTATTGCCCGTGAGATGCGTAAGTATAACGTCACCCTCTTGGTCATTGACCAGCGACCCAGTGGCATTGATGAGGAGGTTATGTCTCAGCTCGGTACCAAGATAACCTGCCTGTTGGATAACGAGCGTGATATTGATAGCGTGCTGGCTGGTGCTGGTGCCTCGAACAGAGGTGAGCTTAAATCGGTGTTAGCCAAGCTGGAAGCAAAACAACAGGCGCTTATCTTCGGTCATGCCGTGCCGATGCCGGTGGTGGTCAGGACGCGGGAGTATGGTTCCCCCGACTCTTATAAAGACTTCACCTCCGCCGCTGAGGCTGATATTCAAAAGCAAGCCCAAAAAGATATTGAAGAACTGTGGGGGGTAGGAGAAGGAGAGGGGGATTAAGGGGGTTCCCAGAAAAAACAAAGATTTTTCTGGGTGCTTAAAGGGGGTGAGGTTAGTAGTTAACTGGGAACAATGCAGTTGTAAGGAATGAAGACCGCAGGGGAACACTCCCACAAGACCGATTCGCTTCTGGCTCAGACGCAAAAGTTATTGCGCCGCTTTGACCTTCGAGCAAGAAAGGGACTGGGACAGCATTTTCTTATTGACGAGGAAGTGCTTGGACTTATTCTCTCAACGGCTCAGCTTGCTCCTGAGGATGTCGTTGTAGAAGTGGGTCCCGGTCTGGGGGTGCTGACTAGGGAGCTAGCTAAACGGGCGGGCTGGGTGGTGGCTATTGAGCTGGATGACAGACTGGCTGAAATTTTGAAACAGAGACTGTCTTCTTTTAAGAATATGACCATCATCAATGAGGATGTGCTGAAGGTGGAGCCGGGAACTTTACTTGGTGATGTAAAGGTTGAAAGACCCTCGCAAAGCTACAAAGTGGTCGCCAACCTTCCCTATTACATCACCTCCCCCGTCCTGCGCCACTTTCTTGAGGCTCAGGTAAAACCTCAACTGATGGTGGTAATGGTGCAGAGGGAGGTGGCTGAGGAGATTGTGGCTAAGCCTGGTCGGATGAGTCTGTTAAGTGTCAGCGTGCAGCTTTACGGTGAACCAGCGATAGCCGGTTATGTACAGGCTGAGTGTTTTTATCCCGCCCCTGAGGTCGACTCAGCCCTGCTGAAGATAGTACCTTATCCTCGACCACTGGTGGACGTAGAGACGGGGAGCTTTTTTACGCTGGTTCGGGCTGGTTTTAGCGCCGCCCGCAAGCAGATAGCCAATTCCCTGGCTCAAGGGCTGGGATTACCGAAGACGGAGGTTCTATCCTGGCTGGAGAAAGCTGAAATAGCGCCGCAGCGTCGGGCTGAGACCCTGACTCTCGGGGAGTGGGCACGCCTGTGGCGAGTACACAGCGGGGTAAAGAAATAGAGATGCTGACTGTTTTAGCGCCAGCGAAGATAAATCTAACTCTTGAAGTCCTGGGTAAGCGCCCGGACGGATTTCATGAAATCCGCAGCGTTGTTCAGACGATAAACTTATGTGACAGACTCAGCTTCCGGTCGAGCCAGAATATTACCCTCAAGTCCGACGCACCAGACTGGGTTGCTGAAGAGAGCCTGGTATCCAGAGC
>DAOUCV010000088.1:0-54133 GCA_034432095.1 Dehalococcoidales bacterium | reverse complement strand
GGCCAATCTAATTTTATAGTGGCGGATAAGGAGGGAGCCATGGCTGGACCTTTGGAGGGCATCAGGATTCTGGACCTTAGCTGGGTGCTGGCCGGACCTTTCGCTACGATGGTTTTATGTGACCTCGGGGCTGAGGTAATCAAGGTCGAAAGACCACAAACAGGAGACCTGGCACGGGGTAACGGGCCATTTATCAATGGAGAAAGTTCCTATTTCTTAAGCCTCAACCGGGGGAAAAAGAGCATCACCATTGACCTGCAGACTCCCCAGGGCAAACAGGTCTTTCTGGAACTGGTGAAAAAAGTGGATGTGGTAATCGAGAACTTTGTCCCGGGGACAATGAAAAAATTGGGGTTGGACTACGAGACACTGAAAAAGCAGAATCCTGGACTCATCTACGCCTCCATATCCGGGTTTGGCCAAACCGGTCCCTATGCTCAGTATCGTGCCCTCGATATTATTATCCAGGCCATGGGCGGGATGATGAGCATCACTGGCGAGCCCGACGGTCCGCCGCTCAGACCTGGAGCCTCACTTGGCGACATCGTCGCTGGTCTATTCGCTGTCATCGGCGTCCTTTCTGCCCTTTTCGAGCGCGAAAAAAGCGGCCAGGGGCAGATGGTAGATATAAGTATGCTGGATTGCCAGCTAGCCATACTCGAGAATGCCTTTGCCCGTTTTTTCGCTACCGGAATAGTGCCCCAGCGCATTGGAACCAGACATCCGATATTCACCCCTTTCCAAGCCTTCGAGACCAAAGATGGCTACATCGTTGTCGCTATGGTGGGAGGCGTAAGGAACCAATGGCCGCTATTCTGTGCGGTCATTGGATGCCCTGACCTTATGGATGACGAAAGATACCAGACTGGCGAATTACGTACCCAGCACTACCACGAACTTGAGCCGATTCTAAGTAAGGTGATGAAGACAAAGACAACTGATGAGTGGATTAGAGAACTGTCCGAGGTAGGCATCCCCTGTGGCCCCATCAATTCTATTGACCAGGTAGCTAGCCATCCCCAAGTTCTGGCTAGAGAGATGATTGTGGAGGTGCCCCATCCAAAGCTAGGAAAGGTTAAACTCATCAACACCCCCATCAAACTCTCGAGAACGTCAGCCAGGATTGAGCGTGCTGCCCCCAGTTTAGGACAGGACACCCAGCAGCTCCTAGCAGAGCTTTTAGATATGAGCGAAGACGAGATAGAGAACCTAAGAGAATCCAAGGTCATCTAATACTCCACTGTGGGTCCTATTGAATCGTCTTCTTTCAGGAGGATGAGATATGAAAGCAGCCGTACTCCATGGTGCCCATAACATTATCATTGAAGATGTACCTTATCCCAGTCTTGAGCCGGATGGCGTCATCATTAAGGTAAATGCCTGCGGGATATGCGGCTCTGACCTTCACCTCTACCGACACGGAAGACGAGATGGCATGATATTGGGGCATGAGTTCAGTGGTGACATTGTGGAAATCGGGGCTGAGGTAAAGGGTGTAAAAAAAGGAGACCGTTTTGTGGCGATAAGCGGTCGAGGGTGCGGTCAATGCTACTGGTGCCGGCAGGGGCAGTTCATTCGCTGTTCGAAGCTAGCATTTCTCGGGTATGGGTTCCCGGGGGCCTTTGCTGAATATGTACCGGTGCCGCTTTTCAAGCCCGGCCTCTATGCTGCCAGACTACCTGATACCTTGACCTACGAAGAAGGCGCTACGGCAGAGCCACTATCAGTGGCACTCTATGCGGTACGACAGGCACAGCCGCAGCGTGAAGATACCGTTGTTGTCATTGGACTTGGCATTATCGGTCTCTTTGTTATACAGATACTGAACTCCATGGGACTCGCCCAAATCATCGCTTGCGGGCGAAGAGCCAAGCGTCTGGAACTGGCAGAAGAGAGCGGGGCCAGTGTGGTTGTAGATGCCGCTAAGGCGGATATTGTGCCCCTGGTTAACAAGGTAAGCTCTGGTAAAGGGGCTGACATAGTTTTTGAATGCGCTGGCTCACCAACTACCTACCAGCAAGCTCTCCAGATGGTCCACCGTGGTGGCAAGATAGAGCTCGTCGGGCTATATCAAGAGCCCATCACCTGGAACCCGTCCTTTATTGTAGGTAATGATATAACCATGATTGGTTGCGGTTTGCGGTGGGACTTACCCGGGGCAATTGACCTCCTAAAGAGTGGTAAAGTCAACGCTAAGCCTCTAATCACTCACCGTTTTCCCCTGCACAGGGCTAAGGAGGCTTTTGATACTCAGCTTGAAGCGCCCGACGCGATAAAAGTGCTTGTGGAACCATAAACACCGACAGACGTAAGGGCAGGAGCAACGTCTTTCTAGGACGTTCCTTTAGGGGTATGCCGCTCCCGCAATTTGTTAAAAGCTTCGAGCCACTTCAGCTTGACCTCATCAGACCACGTAGGGTTAAAAGTGGGGAATTTTAATTCGCCAAAGGTCTCCAGCCATCCTAACTTCACTTCGTCTGACCAAGATGGGTCAAAAGTGGGGAATTTTGCCACCAGCATTTTGTCCCAGGATATTTCTTCTGGAACTTCTTCCAAGTTTTGTGGAACTATTGAGTTCTTCTTTTCCTTAAGCCCTCTTCTTTTAACCGCTGGCTTAGTTCCAGTCTCAGCTCGTACCGACCGTACCCGTCTAAGTATAAAAGGCGACAATGGAACTCCGGCATCACTAGCCAGAGACACAAAAAACTTGACACACTTCCGACAGACGCTATCCGTCAACTCGAAGGTATCGTGGAAGGTCTCCTCTAACTGTGCATAGGTTGCCGTCTGGGGGTCAAAAGATGCTTGCTGAAGAAAACCAAACGCCTGCGAAGCTAACTGTCTCAGAACCTCCGTCCGTTGAGCCCCCCTGGCTAAAACCAGTTGTTTGAGCTGGCTAGTTGGCCGGCCGCTCGAATCGATAAGACCCAGAAAACGCATCGCCGACATGAGCTGGGTGCCAGTGCTACCGGATAACCTGTCACTCCAGTAACTACGGTCAATCCGGCTCGGTATCCCCTGCTGCAACCTCTCAATAAAGTTCAGAAAGGTGCGGTAAGAGACGTATGGGGGTAAACGCCTTCGACCAATATCCCTAACCACAGGTTTATACCTCGCCCACTCACTAGAATTATATTTAATTATATTGCAACGGAATTTGAATTTCAAGAGCAATCGTTTTTGCTGGAATTGAGACAATCAGGGTATGGAATTTAACAAATTACTTTTTTCACTATCTGGCATTAAAAATTCAGATTACGGAATTATAAGAGACAAAAATTGTCAGGTGCTTCTGGCACGAGATAAAATTGTTGCCAAATGCCAGAATTTAGAAAAAGAAAGGAGGAGAGGCATGGCTGCAGCGATAGAGTACCAAAAAGTGATGACGGAGGTAGTCTATATCAACTTGCCCGGACCAACGGAACCTGACCCCATGATGAGCGGTGGTGAGCTGTTACTTGGTTTTCTCGCTGAACTTTACCGGGCACCAAACCCGGAGATAAGAAACTATGTTAACAGCCTGTGCCTAAAGTGGAACGTCCACTACCGCGAACCCAAGTAATTGGCAGCTCCTGCTGCCTGAGAGGAGGAAACAATGAGAAGAATTAAAATTGCGGCTATAGATGTGGGCACTACCAAGGTGTGCACCATTATGGCTGATACTGAGGATGATGGCTTGCCTCGAATCACTGGAGTTGGCATAGCGCCCTCACAGGGACTGCAAAAAGGCCTGGTAGTCAATTTCAACGAGGCCAAGCAGTCAATCCATGAGTCAGTAAGGAAAGCGGAGCAGATTGCTGGCTACCGATTAGAATCAGCCTATGTTGGCGTTACCGGCAGGCATATCAGTTCGGTAAATAACCGAGGAGTTATCGCCATTACCCGTAATGACCGAACGGTGCATCCTAAAGACCTGAAGCGCGTTCTGGAAGTCGCCCGTAGTGTCAAAATCCCCAGCGACCACGAGTTGCTCCATATCATCCCACGTACCTACGCTGTTGATGGTCAGGAGGGAGTAAAAAACCCGGTAGGCATGCACGGCTTTCGTCTGGACGTAGAGACACATATCATTACGGCGGCAGTAACTTCTGTCCAGAACCTGGTCAAGTGTATACGTAGCATTGGCATTGACATTGATGACCTTGTCTTAGAACCGCTAGCCAGCGCTGAAGCTATCCTCTCTCAAGAAGAGAAACAGGATGGCGTGCTGCTCGCTGATATCGGCGGTGGCACCACCGATATTGCTATTTTTAAGGACAGCAGTATCTACCACACCGCTGTCCTGCCGGTAGCCGGGTATCAGATCACCCGCGATATTTCTGTTGGCTTGGATATCTCCTTTGATTTAGCTGAGGCAATGAAAAAGAAGTATGGTAATGTGATGCCCGCCCAGGAAGGGGACAAAGACGAGCCCGATAGAACCGTAACAGAGGACGGGCACACCGTCTCCTACCGTGACCTATCGGAAATTGTTCGCCTCCGCGTCGAGGAAATTATTCGACTTATTATGATGGAACTGCCGCGGGGCGAATATGCCAAGCTCATCCCCTCAGGACTGGTGCTGACCGGTGGTTCGGCTAATCTTCCAGGGATTGCCGAACTGGGGCAGAAGTTAACCCGGCTCCCGGTTAGGGTCGGCGTCCCGATGAACCTGTACGGCATTGCCGATACTTTGTGGGACCCAGCCTACGCTACTAGCGTCGGTCTTCTCCTCTGGAAAGGGAAGAAGGCTGACGTACAAAGCTGGCGACCTCACAGCGGCTTCCGCCGTTTTATTTCCCAGATTTTCCGGGTCTTTCGCTAAAAAAGCTTACTGATAATTTGAATTACTGAAAGGAGGAAAAATGGCAAAAACAAGTTATGTTCCCAGTGGGGCCAGGATTAGAGTTATCGGCCTGGGCGGAGGAGGCTGTAACGCAATTACCCGAATGGTACGGGAGGGTATCCGTGGTGTGGAATTCATCGCCATGAATACCGATGCCCAGCATCTGGCAATTACCGAAGCTTCGGTACGTATCCAGCTTGGGGAACGAGTTACCCGGGGTCTCGGTGCCGGTGGTGACCATACACTGGGTCAGAAGGCCGCTGAGGAAAGCCGTGAGGAGATTAAGCAGGCAGTCGCCGGAGCGGATATGACCTTCATCACCGCCGGTATGGGTGGTGGTACTGGCACTGGCTCAATACCGCTGGTAGCCCAAATGGCCAAACAAAGCGGTGCCCTCACCATTGCCGTGGTCACCAAGCCCTTCACCTTTGAAGGAACCCACCGCTGTGAAGTTGCTGAAAAGGGAATCGTAGACCTAGTCAACAAAGTAGACACCCTGATTATTATCCCCAATGACCGCTTGCTTGAACTCTGTGACCAGAAGACAAGCGTCGATAGCGCCTTCAAGCTTGCTGACGAAATCCTTACTCACGGAGTACAGGCGATCGCTGAGGTGGTTACTGTCCCTGGTCTGATCAATCTTGACTTTGCCGATGTCCGGACAATAATGAAAGATGCCGGTCCAGCATGGATGTCTATCGGCCGTGGTTCAGGACAGAACCGAGCAAAGGATGCCGCTAAACAAGCCTTAGCCAGCCCGTTACTTGATGTCTCCATGGAAGGGGCGAAGGGAGTGTTATTTAACGTTGCCGGCGGCAGCAACCTTACCCTGTTTGAGGTGAGCGAGGCCGCTGAGGTCATCAAGCAGGCTATTGACCCGGAGGCAAACGTTATCTTCGGTGTTGTTCTTGACCCGAGTATGGGTAACGACGTCCGATTAACACTAATTGCTACCGGCTTTGCTACCAAGGAGGGACGCGCCGGAACTGCCTGGGAGAGAGAAATCACAAAACTTCTCAAGGGAATGAAGAGCGACGAGGAGCTTGAAATCCCTTCCTTTATGAGATACGGCAAGGCTGTTCCAAAGCAACGAGCCTACCCCATTCGCTAGCCGCGTAACTCTCAAAGCCGATAGCATTTTGTCAAGGAGCCGTAGGAATCGACCTTCTCTACGGCTCCTTGCTCAGCCTGAAAATACAGGTTGGAGAGAAAAACATGACCCTAGCCCAAACTACTCTTGCCGAAAAGCTTTGTCATTTCGTCAGGCAATACATAGATGATTTCTATTGCCTGCAACTCCTCCGGTTTTTTGGTAGGTACCCCTATACCCGATTCAGCGAGCCGGTGGTTGCCCAAGCCCTGAACTCGCACAATAAAAAACCACACACCAAGAGAGCCCTAAGCCAACTTATTGACAAAGGGGTGGTAAGAGTGTCAACTAATAACGATGTTCCCCTCTATTCGTTAACTGAGGATGAATCGCTACGCAGTCTGGTATCAGAGTTAGCCAGGCTTGACTGGTCTCAATGGCAACTGATGGTCAGGCAAACTGCCCAATCTTGGTGACTGAGGACAATCTCTAGTTCACTTAGAGCAGCCTTTGAAAACCTTTCCTGAGGTCTCAAAGGCTTTGCTAAGGGGAGGGGTATATGTCCGAATTGAAAAATGCTATCACCGTTGTTGAGATAATAGTGGCTGTAGTCCTGGTGGTGCTGCTGGGGGATTATTTAGGCTATAAGATAGGCCGGTGGCGGCTGGCAGCGATCGTTGGGGGTATTGCCCTGGTAAGCATTATAGCCTTTGCCATCTACGCTGCTATTGTGCTTGCCTAGCCCAAGCGTTATAGTCAGTTGAGTATTTATCTCCCGTGCGATAAGTCTAGCCTATTTACCCAAGGCAGCCTCTTGCTTTTTCCTAATAGGGCGACCGCCGTGACCGTGTTTAACGCCCCTGAAAGTTTCCTTGTACTGCTTTCTTTGTTGCGCCTTCTCCTGTTTTCTCCCCATTGCTAGCCTCCAATAACATCCCTTGAATTGTTTACCCGCTTGGGATTATTCTAGTCAATTGGCTGTTCAGCGTCAAGTCTGGTAAATCTAACTTCTGCCTGGCCGGTCAAGGGCAAGCCTTAATTCTCTAGCAAACTTCGCTACCTTTACCATTGATTCATCAGCTTCCAGATACTGAATTACTCGGCTTCCCACAATCACTCCTTCAACCATACGGGCTAACCAGCTTGCCTGTTCCGGGGTAGATATCCCGAACCCAACGCAGAGCGGCCGGGTGGCTATCTTCTTCACTCTGGCGACAAATGAATCCAGGCCTGCAGGTAGTCTGTCTCTGGCTCCGGTAACACCGGTCACTGAGACCAGATATATGAACCCCCGAGACCTCTCCGCTACCAGCCGGATACGCTCTTCACTACTGGTTGGGGCAAGGAGGTAAATGAGGTCAAGCCCCTCCCTCCGGGTAATGGTTTCCAGCTCTATACCTTCCTCCGGGGGCAGGTCAGGGATGATCAAGCCGTCAATGCCGGAGCTGGCGCAGGCGTTACAGAATTCTTCAAGGCCATAACTAAAGACCGGATTGAAATAGGTCATAAACAATAGTGGTATATTGACCTTCTGGCTTAATTCCCTGGCTACCTCAAGACAGGTCTCGGGGGTAACGCCATTCTGCAAAGCGCGAAAACTTGCCTTTTGTATCGTAACACCGTCAGCCAGAGGGTCGGAGAAGGGTATACCAAGCTCCACCATATCGCAACCACTGCTGGCAAGTAGAGGAACCACTTTGAGGGTAGCTTCAATGCTGGGATAGCCTACAGTAACATAGGGGATAAGAGCTTTGTGCCCTGGCCATTCGAAGACAGTATCAATACGACTCAAGGTTTCGCCCCCAGTGCCTTAGCCACAATATCTATGTCCTTATCGCCACGTCCGGAGAGGTTGACGATGATGATTTGCTCCTTATCCAGTCCACCTGCCATCCGGGCGGCATAGAAGATAGCGTGAGCCGGCTCGAGGGCTGGAGTAATGCCCTCGGTATGGCAGAGTAGCTGAAAGCCCTCAAGCGCTTCATCATCGCTTACGGCGACATAGGTGGCACGTCCGGTATCCTTGAGGTAGCTGTGCTCCGGACCGACCCCCGGATAGTCCAGCCCTGCCGAGATGCTGTGCGTCTCCTTAATCTGTCCATAATTATCCTGGAGGATATAGGATTTGGCACCGTGGAGTATTCCCACTCTTCCCGCCACCAGTGAGGCAGCATGCTTACCAGTATCCAGCCCCTTTCCCGCTGCCTCCACCCCGATAAGCCTGACATCCTTGTCCTTTAAGAAAGGATAGAAGATGCCGATGGCGTTACTGCCCCCGCCGACACAGGCAATTATGTAGTTGGGCAAACGCCCTAATTTATCCAGTATTTGCTGTCTCGTCTCCCTACCGATTATTGACTGGAAATCCCGCACCATGAGTGGGTAAGGGTGGGGACCCACGACTGAGCCAAGAAGGTAGTATGTATCCCAAGCATTAGTCACCCAGTCTCTTATTGCCTCGTTGATGGCATCCTTCAGGGTTCGGCTGCCCCCGGACACTGGCCTTACTTCGGCACCCATTAGCTTCATACGGAAGACATTCAGGGACTGGCGTTTTATATCTTCCTCACCCATATAAATGATGCACTCCAGCCCCAGCATGGCGCACACTGCAGCAGTAGCCACCCCATGCTGCCCAGCTCCGGTCTCAGCAATGATTCTCCGCTTGCCCATTCTGCGGGCAAGAAGGCCCTGCCCCAGAGCGTTGTTGATTTTATGGGCTCCGGTATGAGCCAAGTCCTCCCGCTTGAGGAAAATCTTAGCGCCGCCGCAGTGTTCGGTTAGCTTTTCCGCCAGATAGAGCGGTGTTGGCCTTCCTGAGTAGTCACGGGAGAGCGAGTCAAATTCAGCCCAGAAAGTGGCATCAGCCTTCGCTCCTTCATAGACTGCCAAAAGCTCATCCAGGACCGGCATCAGTGTCTCCGGGACAAACCGTCCGCCGTAGTCTCCAAAGTATCCTCTATTATCAGACAGCAATTTTTTCTCCCTTCAAATCTGTTTAAGGTCTGGTGGTCAATGGCTTCTTCCCTTAATTCCCTTCACTCTACTGATAAACTCCCTGATTTTTGAAATGTCTTTTCGTCCGTTGGTCTCCACGCCCGATGAAACATCAACTCCCCAAGGATCAACCTCCCTGATTAGCCGACCAACATTGGTTGGGGTCAGCCCACCGGCAACCATCACGGGAAACCTGGCCGACACTTCCTTAGCCAACTGCCAGTTAAAGACCTGCCCTGTCCCACCATAAGCATCACCGACCTGTGAATCCAGAAGACAGAAAAATCCTTTCGTCAATACCTCATAGCCCCGTTGAATTTCAGCGATTACATCTTCAGCCCGCTGATTTTGAGCGACATGGATGACCTTGATAAGCGGTTTGTTAATCTCCCGGCAATACTGCCAGGTTTCAGCGCCACTGAGCTGCACCCAGTCTAACCGGCAGTGCTCAGCAATACGATTGATTTCCTCAGAGGCTAGATTAACAAAGATGCCAACCACCTCCGGTCGATTTTTCAAATTATGCACCGCTTCTGCTATCTGCCGTGCCTTTTCAGGAGAAATCTGACGCCGGCTGGGGGCAAAGACCAGCCCCAGGAAATCGGCACCCGCTTCACCAGCGGCTAGGGCATGCTCTATCTCGGATAACCCGCAAATCTTGACCTTGGTCACAAAATCTCCTTAATCTTAGCCGCAATGTCAGCGGCTGACACTAAAGACTCACCGATGAGAACGGCATCCACGCCCCAATCAGCCAGCTTTTCTACATCACGGCGGTCTTTTATGCCACTTTCGCTGACTGCTATTCTGTCTCGGGGGATAAGTCGTCTTAGCCGCTGGGTAGTAGTCAGGTCTACTTCAAAAGTGTTCAAGTCACGGTTATTGATGCCAATGACCCGTGCCCCGCTTTTCAGAGCAATCTCAAGCTCAGCTTCGTTATGCACTTCTACCAGACAACCCATACCAAGCTCATGACTTAGCTTCAGCAATTCCTCCAGCTTCTCGGGAGTCAAAATACCCACAATGAGCAATAAGCCATCGGCACCATAGGCTCTTGATTCATAGACCTGATAGGGCTCAAGGATGAAATCCTTCCTCAGCACAGGCAGCTTATTCCCTATTGTCTTTCTAATACCCTTGAGGTGACCGAGGCTGCCCTGAAAGTACTTTGACTCAGTCAATACCGATATTGCCGAGGCTCCGTTACCAGCGTAAATCTTGGCTATCTCCACCGGGTCAAAATCGGAACGGATAATGCCCTTCGAGGGCGAAGCTTTTTTGACCTCGGCAATGAGCTTAATGCGCTCGCCACGCAGAGCCGAAGCAAAGTTGAGGGACGGAGGCTGTTCCAAAGCAACCCTCCGCACTTCCTCCAGAGAAAAGCTCCTCTTCCGTTTCTCAAGTTCCAGCCTACTATGGGCAACTATCTGGTCTAAGATCATTTTCTGCCTCTAGGTAAAGCTCTGGCTGAGCTTGATTAGCTGTTCGAGTTTCGCCAGGGCTTTACCATTGTCCAGAGCCTCTTTAGCTAAGTCCATCCCTTGCTGAATTGTCTTTGCCTTATCACCGGCAACCAGAGCGGCCGCAGCGTTCATCAACACTACATCTCGTTGGGAACCAGGGGCACCGGACAGGATAGAACGCAACAAGGCTGAGTTTTCAGTGGCGGTGCCACCCTTAAGGCTAGCCAGGTCAGCCCTGGGTAAACCAAAGTCTTCCGGGCTGATGGTATAGCTGGTAATACGACCTTCTTTAAGTTCACAAACCCGTGTTTTTCCGGTAATGGTGATTTCATCCAATCCGTCACCACCGTGGACGACAAGGGCGTGATGACACCCCAGACTCTCTAGGACCTGTGCCAGCTTCCTTACCAATGAGCTATCGGCAACACCCAGCAGATAAGCCTTGGCATCAGCCGGGTTGGTCAGAGGTCCGACGATGTTGAACACCGTACGGATGCCAATCTCACGCCTGAGAGCCGCCGCATATTTCATCGCCGGGTGGAATGCCGGGGCGAACATAAAACCTATCCCCACCTCCTCAATACACTGCTGTACCTGCTCAGCCGTAAGTTCAAGCTTAACCCCCAGGGCTTCCAGCACATCGGCGCTGCCGCACTGACTGCTGGCGGCGCGGTTGCCGTGTTTGGCTACTTTCAGTCCCGCTCCAGCAACGACAAAAGCCGCCGTGGTGGAAATATTAAAGGTGTTCAAACCATCGCCTCCGGTGCCGACAACATCCACAACCGGAGATGCCGTTTCTACCCGCACGGCTTTAGCCCTCATCGTCTTAGCCAAACCAGCAATTTCATCAGCGGTCTCCCCTTTGAGCCTGAGGGCGGTAACAAAAGCCCCGAACTGAGCCGGGGTGACCTGCCCCTCCATTATCTCCTCCATAACCTGTGCCGCCTCATCCATAGTCAGCGACTTCCCAGCTACTAAAGTCTGAATAGCTTCTCTAATCATTTTTGGTTTACCCCTTTGTTTAGGAAATTCTTTAGTAAGTCTTTCCCCACTTCGGTCATGAAGGACTCGGGGTGGAACTGGACGCCCTCTACCGGATACTGCTTGTGCCTGAGCCCCATAATCTCGCCATCGTCCGTCCAGGCAGTCACTTCAAGACAGTCAGGTAGTCCTTGCCGCTTCACTACCAGCGAGTGGTAGCGGATGGCCGAGAAGGGGTTAGGCAAACCAGCCAGCACTCCCTGTCCGTTATGATAGATAAGGGACGACTTGCCGTGCATTATCTGCTTAGCCTGACCTATTGTGCCACCATAGCTAAAACCGATACACTGGTGCCCCAGGCAGACCCCCAGTATCGGCAAGGCAGGACCGAAGTGCTTGATGACCTCGTTGGAGATTCCGGCACGCAGTGGGGTTGATGGGCCGGGGGAGATAACTATGCGCTCGGGTCTCATCCGGCTAATCTCATCAAGAGTGGTCTTGTCATTACGCACCACTACTACCTCCTCCCCCAGTTCACTCAGGTACTGGAAGAGGTTATAGGTAAAGCTATCGTAGTTATCAATCAGCAGCAGCACGACTCCCTCCCGGCATAAAAGAATCTGAGCTCTCAGCCTGACTGATGGCATTAAGCAGTGCCCTAGCTTTATTCATCGTCTCCTCATACTCGCGTTCGGGAACACTATCATGGACGATGCCACCCCCCGCCTGGGTATAGGCAATGCCCTGTTTAACCACCATAGTCCTTATGGCTATCGCCATATCCATAGTGCCGGAGAAGGAAAAGTAGCCGACGGCTCCAGCATAAGGTCCTCTTTTCTCAGGCTCAACTTCAGCGATTATTTCCATCGCCCGGATTTTAGGCGCCCCGGACACGGTGCCAGCGGGAAAGCAGGCCCTCAGGGCAGCATAGGCATCCATGTCACGCCGCAGCTTACCCTGCACATTGGTAACCAAGTGCATAACATGGGAGTAACGCTCGACTTCCATCAGTTCACTGACTTCAACTGTGCCTGGCTCGCTAAACCGCCCGATATCGTTGCGCCCCAGGTCAACCAGCATGATATGTTCTGCCCTCTCCTTTTCATCATGGCGAAGCTCCTGCTCCAGCCTGGCGTCTTCAGCTGGGTCCTTCCCTCTCGGCCTGGTACCAGCCAGCGGACGGGTCACCACAGTACCATCCTCAACCCTCACCAGGATCTCGGGAGAAGCCCCAATAACGTAAAAGTCCTTAAAATCAAAGTAGTACATATAGGGAGAGGGGTTGATGGTACGCAGTGCCCTATAGATGTTAAAGGGGGTAGCCCTAGTCGGTTGGGACCAGCGCTGGGATGGCACCACCTGAATAACTTCACCAGCCGTGATATACTGCTTTATCTTGACCACAGCGGCTTCGTATTCCTCCCGGGTGAAGTTTGACGTGGGCTTGGACTCTCTTTGAAGTAGCTTGACCGTCCCGTTCACCTGCTGTCTGGGCTGGATTGGTTGATTCAGCCTGGTTACCAGCTCATCAATCTTACCCACCGCCTTTTGATAGGCTTCTTCTATATCTCCGTCGAGATGTACATGACTCAAAATCTTAATCTTATGAGTTACATGGTCGAAGATGAGCACGGTATCCACGAAGAGAAATAGCGATTCGGGTAAACCTAACGGGTCGCGGTCTGGAGAGGGCAACTCCTCGAAACGTGTCGCCGTTTCGTAACTGAGATAACCTACAGCACCGCCACAGAACTTAGGCAGCTCGCCGACTGGTGCTACCTTATACCGGCTCAATTCCTCAGCGATGAGGGGCAGCGGGTCAACCTTATCCTCACCCCTGATGGTCAGCACCCGATATGGTTCAGTACCGATAAAACTGTAACGAGCCAGTCGTTCACCACCCTCCACACTTTCCAAAAGAAAAGAATAGCCGCCACGAGCGATTTTGAGGAAGGCGGACACCGGTGTCTCCAAATCAGCCACAATTTCACGGTAAACAGGTACTAAATTACCATCCCATCTGAGCTTCTTAACTTCTTCTAGTGTCGGATAATACATAAGACCTCTCCAGTAATAAATAGAAACCCCTCGCCTAGGGGCGAGGGGTTCTCCTCCGCGGTGCCACCCTACTTGATTGCCCAAAAAATTGTAGCAACCATCTCTCTCAGGTACGAGTCCCGAATAAAATCGGTCAATACCCTGGGCTATGCTAACGGTGCCCTCTTCCGTCGACACCTACTTATCCTGACCAGATCAGGACTTTTGGCTGCAGCTCCCGAGTCCATTCAGCCCCTGCGTCTGGCACCGGCTCGCACCTGACCCGGCTCTCTGAGCCTCGCTCGGGACATACTAGTCTCGTTCCCAGCCTTTCAATATTCCCTTTGCGAAAAGTATAAACTGAGGCCAGACTTTTTGTCAAGTAGTAAAAGGCTCTCATAGTAAAAGGCTCTCATAGTCACAATAGTCACTATTAAATCAGCTAGATTGAGGCTTATCCATAACTCAATACCTTTTGCTTCTCCTCGCCAGTCTATTTTCCCCAGACTCTTTTTCCCAAAGAGCCCTATCCGGCATCCCCGTAATCACTATCTGAGCCCTACTCTGTACGATTACTTGCTGACCTTAGGCACTACTCACGGGCTTTCTTATCTCTATTTTTGATTTTAAGCTCCGGACATTTATGGGGACATAAAACTGGCGTTAAATCTTGTTAAAAAATCACCAGGATGTGGAGTTCAGGCTTTTACTGCGTAAGGTCCCTCCCACAGAATCGTAACTACAGTCTGGACCAATAGCCACAATTACTCATTCCTTCTAGTACGGATGGGCTATAGACGGTAACGAACGCCTACTATCTCTAATGAAAACAAAATGTAAACAAGGTATCGGAGGTCTCATATAGCACATAGAACTACAGTGGCTTAAAAAACCGTTCCGTTAAGAAGCTAATTGGGGGTTATATTAAATGGATGCTGAAAGAAGGTTAACTACCGGCGATGTCATGAAGTACTGTAGCGTAAGCAGGTCTACAGTCCTAAAGTGGATTAAGTCTGAGAAACTCGACGCTTATCTTCACCCCCACGGGCAGTACCGTATCCCACAGGCGGCCCTGGTAGCTTTCTTGAGGGAATATAACATGCCTATAGATAAGGAACTGCTCAGGGGCAAAAACAAACCGACGCCGGACAGAAAAAAGGGAGAGAACTGTGAGAACAACAAACGCAAGAAATAGGAGGGAAGGAGGCGAAACCATGAGGCGATTTGGAGGAAAAGTTTGCCAGGATAGCAAGGGCTTTACCCTGGTAGAGCTGCTTGTTGTCATCGGCATTATGGCGGCACTAGCCGCAGTCGTTCTGCTCAATGTCACCGGAGTCATCGGCTCGGGTGAAGAAGAAGCGCAAGCCACCGAGCTAGTAACCGTTCAGACAGCCATGGATGTCATGATGGCCAAAAATAGCCTAAGTTCAGTGAATGTCACCTCGTCAACCAAACGATATGTCAGCCTTTCCTACTGGATACCCATTGTATCCGAACTATCTGCGGACGGGAATGACATCAGCGAACTACTCCTGTGACTCTACCGGAAAAGTTACTCAGCACTAGCTACCGGCTGCCAGCAGTGCCTGAGCTAAATGTAAAAGGCTGAATGACAGACCTACAGGTTACGCTATAGGTAATTCTTATGGATAATAAAATTTTAATTATCGAAGACGACCCGGGTACCCTGAGACTTATGGTATACACCCTCCAGCATGAGGGCTATCAAGTGATCACCGCCGCTAACGGACTGGAAGGACTGAGGAAAGCTGTAAATGATAAACCTGACCTCGTTGTTCTGGATGTCATGCTGCCGGGCATAGATGGTTTTGAGATTTGTCATCGCTTGCGGGCTGACCCCCGGACTGCCCAGCTGCCCATTTTGATGCTCTCGGACAAAGCGCAGGAAACAGATAAAGCCACCGGGCTCAAGGTAGGGGCTGACGACTACATCATCAAACCAGCCGCCCCTTCAGAAACAACGAGTCGGGTGAGGACATTGCTGGCCAAGAAAAAGGCAGCCAAAACCTGAAACGAGACAGAGAACTATGACTTTACTCAGCATAAACGATAAAGTCTCCCCGTGGACTTAGGAGAAAAAGTGAACACAGACGAATCGGTGAGAGCTATTGAAGAGAAGCATGTGAAAGCCTGGGCAAGATGCTGGTTGAAGAGAACCTCATCACCGCCGAACAGTTAGAAAATGCCCTGGAGCTACAGCGGAGGCAGGGAGGGGAACTCAAGCAGATACTGGTAAACCAGGGGCTGGTCAAAGCTGAAGACCTGGCCACCGTGCTCAGTGTCCAGCTAAATGTGCCTCTAATCGACCTCAAGAGACACAAGGTTCAACCCAATGCCCTGCGGTTAATCCCGGAAAGTGTGGCCAGGAAACACACTCTCATCCCCCTTGACGTAGTCGGCGATGCTCTGGTGGTGGTTATGGCTGACCCGGAGGATATCCGCACCATAGAGGACATCAAGGCTCAGGCTAAGATGAGGGTTGAGGTAGCCCTCGGGATTCCTTCTGATATTGAGCGGGCGATTGACCTTAACTACCGGTCCGCTAGCGAAATAGAGAAACAGGTAAGCCGGTTAGCCCCTACCGTCGAAGAAGAGGCTGAGGTTACGCCAGATCTTGTTGCCCGGACGCCAATTGCTCAGAGTCTGGACTTATTAATAACGCAGGCAGTACGGGATAGAGCCTCGGATATCCATCTTGAGCCCCAGGAGAATAGATTGCGGGTCCGCTACCGCATTGATGGGGTCCTTCATGACGTGTTTTCCCTGCCATTAAGCGTTCACATGCAACTGGTGTCTAGGGTCAAGATTCTGGCTGACATGAACATCGCCGAACAAAGACGCCCTCAGGACGGTCAATTCTCTATCAGGGTAGGTGATAGAGATATTGACATTCGTGTTGCCTCTATGGGGACGGCTTACGGGGAGAGGTTAACGTTGCGAATTTTAGATAAGTCTCTCTCCCTTTTCACCTTGCCTGAGTTGGGTCTCTTACCCGAGGCCCTCGAGAAGTATCGGGCAATGCTGGGAAGTCCCTTCGGTCTAATACTGGTGGGCGGTCCTACTGGCTCAGGCAAAACGACTACCCTCTACGCGTCAATTAACCAGCTCGACCGAAACGAACGTAATATCCTGACAATCGAGGACCCTATTGAGTACCGCTTTGAGGACATCAGTCAAACCCAGGTCAACCTTAAGGCTGGGATAACCTTTGCTAGCGGGCTGAGGTCCATAATGCGGCATGACCCCGATATTATTCTGGTGGGTGAGATACGGGATAAAGATACGGCAGCAACAGCGGTTCAGGCAGCTCTTACGGGACATTTAGTACTCTCTTCAATCCACGCAATGATGCCGTTGGCGTGCTTTTCCGGCTAAGGGACTTGGGTGTTGAGCCGTATCTTATCTCCTCAACACTGGTCGGTATTGTCGCCCAACGGATGGTCCGCCGCCTCTGTACTCACTGCCGTGAGGTATCTCAGCCCTCATTAGAGGAACAAATGGCCTACAATGAAGAAATGAATGAACCCATAGCCACCTTTTATGGCGCTGTAGGGTGTAACCTGTGTGCCAATACCGGCTACCGGGGACGAACCGGGCTTTTTGAAATCCTGATCATGAGCGAGGAAATTAGGAGGATGTTACTCAGCAATGCCGGTGCCAGTGATATTAGAGCCGAGGCGCTCAGGGAAGGGATGATAACCATGAAGCGGGACGGGATGCTGAAGGTGAAAGAAGGCATCACCTCAATGAGTGAGGTGATGCGTAGCGTTTTTTCCATTGGCTGACGGAGCGTACTCAAACTCAGGCTGGGTGATTATGGGATACCAATATACAGCCTACACTCTCGATAAGCGGATTGTGCAAGGTAAAATTGATGCCGCTTCCAAAAGCATGGCCGAGGAAGCCTTATACTGGGCCGGGTACCGTGTCCTCAGTCTCAGAGAAACAGGTTCAGGCTTGAGTCTAGACAGATTATTTCCCACCCTCTTTGGGGTTAAGGCTCAAGATGTGATTAATTTCTCACGTCAGCTAGCTACATTAGTCGAGTCCGGAGTTGCTATTCTGACCGCTCTGCAACTACTCGAGGGGCAGGCTTCTAAATCTACCCTCAGAAAAGTCATTGCCGGATTGATTGCGGAGCTTCAACAAGGCAGCAACCTTTCCCAGGCACTTAATAAGTACCCACAGGCGTTCTCCTATACCTACTGTCAGGTGATAAGAGCCAGCGGGCTAGCCGGAAATCTTGAGGTCGGTCTCAGGCAGATAGCTGGATATATGGAAAAACAGGCAACAGCGATGAAAAAATAACACGCTCTTTGGCGTATCCCGCTTTGGTTGTGCTCATGGCTATCGGTGTCTTTACCATAATGGTCACTGTTGCCCTGCCACCGCTGGTCGGGCTATTTACCTCACTCGGTGCTGAGTTACCCTGGACGACAAAACTGGTCATCGCTATGGCTGATTTCCTCATCACCAATAGGCTCTACCTTCTGG
Organism: Dehalococcoidales bacterium; assembly: GCA_034432095.1. Classification (GTDB taxonomy): domain Bacteria; phylum Chloroflexota; class Dehalococcoidia; order Dehalococcoidales; family UBA2162; genus DAOUCV01. Next base: position 36,225 of record DAOUCV010000088.1, on the reverse strand, counting down.
GAGGGCTACTTACTCTAATTATTTTGGTCGTTGGCTACACAGGGTTGCCGAGAGGAAAACTCACCGTGGACAGACTGATGCTACAGGCACCGGTGATTGGGGCAATCAACATAGAACGAAATATGTACCACTTCTGCCAGTCAGTATCAGTGATGTTAAAAGCCGGGCTCCAGTTGCATCAGACAATGAATGTCATACTTCAAACGGTCAAGAACAGGCTCATCCGTCAGGCATTACAGGATGTGCGAGATAAACTGGTACAAGGTAATAGCCTGTCCCAGTCGATGGCTGGCATTAGACTCTTCCCCCAGCTTCTGGTGGAGATGATAGCCGTCGGTGAGAAAACGGGTACCCTGGACGCTAGCCTCGCTACTCTGGCTGATTATTACGAACAGAGAGTTGACCAGAGGATTGATAGTCTCACAGCAATGATGGAGCCGGTTTTGACGGTAGCCGTCGGATTGGTGGTTGCCTTCATTGCTCTCTCGATGATAACGCCACTCTACTCCATGATACAGTCAATAAGGTGAGCAACTTTAGCAGGAAACAGAAGATGGTAAGGACAATAAAACAGTGGCTTGGCAAAGTAAATGTCTGGTTTCAGGAGCAGGGAGGACTGAGCCTACCCGAGTCTATAGTCTCAGTTTCCATCGTAGGGGTTGCCGTGGTTGCTTTCGTAACAGCACTATCAACAGGGTCAATTGCCGTTCGTGAGGGTGGGCAGGAAGCTGTAGCCCAGAGATTAGCACGGAACCAGCTTGAATACGTTAAAAGCTGCCCCTATGAGACCACCTATTCCACGGTTGAGACGCCAGAAGGCTACGCCATTTCCCTTGAGGTTGAGGCTACCCCGGACAATGATGCTGATATTCAAAAAATAAGGGTAACTATCTATAAAAACGCCAGCGCCATACTGACCGTCGAAGGCTATAAGGTGAACCGATGATTAAGAGAGAGGGAGGGTTCTCTTTAGTTGAACTGCTTGTAGCTACGGCTATCACCGGTCTCATCGTCAGTGGGGTGGGTACGGCTATCTATCAGATTATCACCGTTACCGATTATGGTAATGACAGGCTGACCGCCACGCACGAGGTTCAAAACGTGGCTCATTGGTTCAGCCTTGATGGGCAGAGAGCAAGTAGGGCAAGCGGCGGTAGGGAGCTGGTACTTACTCTAACCGACGACTCGTCAGCCACTTATAGCGTGGTTGGCACTGAGCTTTACCGTATGACGGGTAGCTCAAATATGACGCTAGCGCAGAATATTGCCAGCGCTAGCTTCTCCGTTGAAGACCACACTATTACTATGAACTTAACCTCATACCCACAGGGGAGATGGGATGTGAGTGAGAACGGGACATACCAGGTCTACCGCCGACCTACAGAGGAGTAAGAATGATGAACGGCGAAAAAGGACAGGTCCTTCCTCTAGTCCTGGTCACTCTGGCTATCGGCTCAGTGGTCATAGCCCCTTTTCTCAGTCACGCCAGCAGCACCCTCATTGGCTCTCGAACTATGGGCAAGCGATAACTGAGCAATATACAACTGACGCTGGGGTGGAGCATGCCATCTGGCGCCTGACCAACGATGGCCTGGCTGATGAGCTGTCCTCCCCGGGAGACGGCACTACCTATCAGCTAAGCGAGACAATTAATAATATCGTACCCACCATCATTGTAACCAGGATAAATTCTTCCTGCCCTCTTTACGCCTTCAGAGGAGGTGGAAACAGCGCTTTCTGGAGGTATGACATCCGGAGTAGCACCTGGACGGCAATGGCAGATGCTCCAGCCAATGTGGGAGATGGCGGCGCCTTCACCAATGAGATAGGAGCAAGCTATGAGATTGTATCCACCGCCGGTGACAGTACTGTCCGCGCTGAGGTTCAAATTGCAGATGGAGGTGTCTCTGTCCTTTCCTGGCAGGTGGATTAGTAAGACAATATAACGGTACCAGTAAAGGAGAGACTTTGGCAAGGGTCAAGCTAGTCGCTATAGTCTCAATTATTATCGTATTAATAGGCAACGGTTATCTCGGTATGAGCTATATGAAACAGCGCAATGAGCATGAAGCGCTGACTTCCCAGATTATTGACGTCAGCCAGGCACTGGCTCAAATACCCCGGCCTCCTCAGGACTTGGAACAGCGATTAGCCGCAGCTCGGGCGGGTCTGGCTGCCGAGCAAGGCACATTTCCCAGCAAGATGAACAGCACCGAGGTCATCAATGCCATTCTCGAGCTTGCCGATGCCTGCGAGGTTAAAGTCATCCCTTTGACAACTCAACCCTGGTCATTGGAGCACGTTGGAGAACACGGCTATTATGCTTTCTAGCTGGATATGACCATCGAGGGAAGTTTCTCACAATTGGTCAGGTTCCTCAGCAAGCTGGAAAATGGCGAGTTCAAGACACTTAGCGTGAGGTATTTGAGTATTACCAGGGCTAGCGAACAGTCTGAAGGAGAGGTTGTTACTAAAGACGCTACACCTGTCACGGCTAGTTTGAGTCTGGCTATTTATACGCAATCTCCAGCCTTTGAGTAGAGGGGGAAGGACTATCGACAAAATGTATGTAACGCTAAATATCAGTGCCGCCAGTATCAGGCTACTCTCTGTACAGGGAAAAAAGGTGCAGAGTTGGGGGGATGTGCCGCTGACATCGGGGTTGGTCAGCGATAGACTTATCCTCAAGCCAAAAACCGAGGGAGAAGCTATTGACACCCTGTTCAAATCGACAGGGGTACCCAAAGAAAGAGTCATTACTAGCTTGACTGGCTTGCCCTTTACTTACCGTATCCTGACTCTACCCCGGGTGAAGCCCGCCCTTCTAGAGGAGGCTATCCTCTGGGGGGCTTCTTTGTTTTGGGTGTACCACGAAATCTTGTTGATGCTATGGTTCAGACACTGGAAGAAGCCGGAATAGAGCCCTACCTCATAGACCTGAAGCCACTGGCACTGGCTAGAGCCGCTAATAGAGAAGATGCCCTCATTGTAGATTTGGAGCCTGACTGTTTTGATATTGTTCTGGTAGCCAAAGGTTTGCCCGCCATTATGCACTCAATAATGCCAAGGGGAGGAGAAGCAAGCGTAGAGGATAACGTTCGGCGACTAACCGATGAATTAGCAAAGACAATTAAGTTCTATAACACAAGCCATCCTGAGAGCCATCTTAATCCAAACACTCCTTTGCTGTTGACCGGGGAGCTGTCAACCAATGCTACTGTCAGCAAGATTATCCAAACAGAGATAGAATACCCGGTCAAGCCTTTAATTCCGCCACTGGAGTCCCCCGCAGACTTACCTATTGCTAAATATGCCACCAATATGGGGCTGGCACTCAAAAAGATGCCGCAGAAGAAAGTAGCCAGGGGAGACATTGCCGGCTACCGCGATATAAACCTCAATATATTGCCAGGCAAAAAACCAAGCCGAGCCCTCTCATTATTAATACAAAACTTGGTTCTCACCCTGACTTTAGTAATTGTCATTGGTCTTCTGTCTCCTCTGTACCTGGTCAAAAATAAGGCTGGTGCTGAAACTGAGCGATTGCAAGCTGAGTTAACCAGCGTTAGCCAGGAACTCCGTCAAGCTCGGCTCGCTTTTGATGAGGCAAAGCGAATCGAGGAAACTATAAACGAAATAGAAGCCAGTATACAGACCATGAGACAAGAACATCAACATATTCTCAGTAAAGATGACTTCGCTGGCGAGTTGACATTGGTTACTGGTGCCCCTTCCATCCGGGGCATACTTCACTGCTATAGAGATAGAGACTGACCAGCTCACCATAAAGGGGAAAGCCGATAGCGCTTTCACTGTCATCAGCTATGCCATGGCTCTGGAGTCACATGGAGAGTTCTCCGAAGTCCGCCTCGCTGAGATTGGAGAGGGTAAGAGCGCCGAAACTGAGACCACCCAGGTAGAGAGCGGGGTATCCTTCGCAATTGTTGTCAGCAAATAGGCCCAATTTTCGGCTGCCTGCTTACACTTAGCCAACATTGCATACTTCTCATTTGGTTTTGATATTGTGACGCTGGCAATAGCCATCCCAGCCTTCCAGCGGGTCGTGGGCAGGTAATCAGGGAAAACCTACCTATTGACACCACTACTTGGCTTTTTAGTAGAATGCAGCAGGGTTATCCGGCAAGATAGAACCAAAGGCGGAAAAAGATGGGGGTGGTAAATGAGAGCCGCAGAATTTGCCAGGCAATTGGGAATTGAGACATGCCTCGAATTTGACTCAGCGATTGTGTTCCCAGAAAAACGAATAAGAGCCTTTTGTATAGAAAATAAGTGCGAGAACTATGGCAACAACTATACGTGCCCACCTTATGTCGGTTCGTTGGAGGAAATCAGCATCAAACTCAGTAAGTTCCAACGTGGCTTGCTATTACAATATTCAAAGGACATAGATGTTAAAGGCAACAGGGAGGGTGTTATACAGACTAAGATAGATTTTCACAATAAGGTTCTTCAGATGGAAGAATTCCTGCGGGAAAGAGGAATCAACCAGGTATGGGGAATGATTGGCGGAAACTGTGGGTTGTGTGATATTTGCAAAGCCAAAAGTAATGAACCCTGCCTGTATCCTGACAAAGCAAGAACGTCGTTGGAAGCAATTGCCGTTGATGTTGTAGGGCTACTGGATAAATTGGGTCTGGATAGTGAGTTCCGCGCCGACAGGATTACTTGGACAGGCTGCATTCTTTTCTAACGTATGCGATGGAAGGGCTAATGTCACTGGTATGCGGTGACTTTCTGCAGACGAACTGTCCTGACATAGTTGGCGATATGGCGATATGAAGGACTGGAGAAATTCTATCGGGACAGGGTCTCTTATTCTCAAGGATGCTGTCTACTTTGCAGGACAAGACAGCCCAGATTTAATAAAATTGACTATGATTACGCTGATAGAGTACGATATGGGTTGCAGCGCCGGCGCGAGGAGTAACTCTCAGAGAGGGTTACTGATACAGTTGTGGGAAATGTCCTAAAGAACTTTTTTGTCTATGGAGCAGGTAGTATTGCCCAAGCGGCTCTTGGTTTTCTCCTGCTGCCGCTATATTTGCGGCTATTCCCACCTTCAGAATATGGTATTATCTCGGTACTTATTACGGTCATCCCATTGGTCACCATTTTTGCTAGTGTTGGGGTCGTCAGTGGGTTGTACCGCCTTTACTACGAGGCCGAGAGCAGGGAGAGGAGAAGGCTTGTCGGCAACGCGTGCCTGTGGTATTTTCTTACCGGTGCCTTAGTCGGGGCAGTCCTATTCAGTCAAGCTCCCCAACTGTCCTCACTCCTTTTCCGTAGTGGAGATTATGCTTACGCCATAAGACTCGTCGGAGGTTTTCTTTTTATCTCCCTTTTGCAAACTATCCCTTTTACCATACTGCAACTTGAAAAAAAGGCTGGTCCCTATGTGGGCTTCTCTTTGTTCAGGTTTCTTCTCGATTTTGCCCTAAAGCTATGGTTTATCGCCTTTCTGGGGAGGGGCATTGGGGGTTACTTTGAGTCAGGCCTTGTCGCCTACATAATCGTTCTATTCTCCATGTTTCCTTTCGTCTCGCGGTACGTTAGCTTCTCCCTCAATGCTTCGTATCTTAGACAATTGTTAAGGCTTGGTTTTCCCTATGTCTTCACCGGCATTGCAATGTGGTCGCTTGCCTTATCTGATAGGCTTATACTGAATTATTTTCACGGTGGGGCGGCAGTCGGTATCTATTCGGTGGCTTACAGCTTCGCCGGCCTCTTTAGCGTTTTTTTGTCCGGTCCTCTTGCTCTTTTCATTGACCCCTTCTTTTTTTCGTATGCCGCTGGTAGCCCAACCGAGGACATCAAGAAGCTTCTGCAAAAATTGATGCTCTACCTTTTCCTGGCTGGTGGTATCCTGTATCTGGCTATTGCTCTGGGCACCGGCGATGTGCTACGAGCGTTTACCTTCCTCTTTGGAGCAAAAGCGGAATATCAGGCGGCGGTGAAATTGGTGCCATTGCTCACCCTGTCTCCTTTTATCTATTTGTTAATGATTCCCGCAGGAATGGCTCTGCTTCTAGCTAAGAAGCCGGAGTTCAATGCCACAGCCGCCATCATCGCCGCTTTCGCAAATCTGGGGCTAAACTTCATACTTATCCCGAAATTCGGCACTCTGGCCGCAGCCACAAGCTCTGTTGTCGCCTATATCCTATACGCCGTACTTTGCTATTATTGGGCGCAGAAGGCTTTCGTGGTAGACTATACTTGGGGTAAGTTAGCCCTGGGGTTCTTGTTCTTGATTGTAGCCTTCGCCATTGGCTGGGAAATAACCAGTCAGCGGTCCTGGCTCTCATTGCTGATGAAGGTAGCCACTGGGGTAGTAGCATTTGTTCTCCTTGGTTGGTTCGCCAGTGGTATCTTAACTAAGGTTGAAAAAGACGCAATCTTACAGTACATTCTAACTATTAAGGTAGTCAAAAAGATAGCAAACTTGACCAAACGGTTCGCAGGGGGGAAATTGGAAACCACGCTTATTAGGCGGAGTCCCGTTAGAGAGAAGGGACGAACTTTCCTGGCTCAGAGCACTATTTTCCTTGGTCGGAGGATATTAAGGCTTGACAAACTTGCGAGCTTAGAAGCTTTACAGAGATTTAAGAGCGGCTTTCTAAATGTCCCTGTGATTGGGTCACTTGCCTATTTGGTTTATTACCTCTTATTGCATGCCATGATTGTTCAGCGCAGAGCAGATTCCTTATGGCTCATTAAGGTGCCGGGAGAGTTAAAGGTCTTTACTCCCGACCTTAGCGATGCGGTAGACCATATTGGCGCGATATGGCGGCAGGGAATCTACGATAACTACCGGCCTCAAAAGGGCCAGGTTGTGCTTGATGCCGGAGCACATATTGGTATATACACCATAAAAGCATCCAAACAGGTTGGGAGAACAGGTACTGTGGTTGCGGTTGAACCACACCCAGGAAATTTTGAGTGCTTAAAAAAGAACATCGAACTGAATAAATGTACGAATGTGGTTCCAATGAATGTGGCTTTAGCCTCACAATCTGGACGTGTGGAGCTCTTCATTGATGCTCGCTCGGCAGGACACTCCATCAGGATAAGAAGCCAGGAAAGTCTAGCTGTCTCTTCAACAACTGTAGACCAGCTGGTAAAGGAATGTAGATTAAGTGCTCTGCACCTAATAAAGGCCAACGTGGAGGGAGCGACAACCGACCTTTTAAAGGGAGCGGAGGAAACTTTAAGAACTTATAGGCCCAGAATTGTGACACCAGTCAACCACTATTCTAACGAAAGGGAAGAGGTCGCAGACTGGCTTAGCAATAGAGGGTTCGTTATTTCAGTTTGGCACGATATTCTTTATGCTGAGCCTGACAATAAACTATCTTCATAAACAACCAGAGGAAATAGGAAATCTATCAGATGAAAAAGGTGCTGTGCATTGACTATTTCTTCCCGCCACTGATGGGTGGGTGGTTTGGAGGTCACCGACTCATTAGGTTTCTTCCTGAGCTTGGCTGGCAACCTGTTGTGCTTTCTGCGGCTGAAACAGTGAGCTATGGAAAAGACTACTCCCTCCTTAAGGATATCCCTGCTAACATTGAAGTTCACCATGTCGGGCACCGTGAGCTACCTAAGGAGTGGCTATATGTCCTCCGAAGGCTGAAGATGAACTTTCAATTTCCTGACGGCTATGAGAGTTGGTATTCTCCAGCTTTGAGAGAAGCGAGAAGCGTCTTACAGAAAGAAAAGGTTAACCTGATTTACAGTGATTCTGCCCCCTACTCTGCCCATTTTGTCGCTATGGAACTCAAAAAAGAATTTAGTATTCCCTGGGTTGCTGAATTCGGCGACTTGCTGACTGGCAATGACTTTCTTAATCGCTTTCTTGACGACACCTTAGTGCCTCCCTTGCGACAGATATTGAAGCGCCGGATCCGAAAAAAGGAGAGACAAATCGTAGAGTCCGCCGATAAAGTTATCGTTATCCACCCTTACCACAAGCAACAGTTAAGTCAGCTATATTCAGCCCAGAAGGACAAGATAGAGGTAGTAACCGACGGCTACCACGAGTCTGATTTTACTGAGATAAAACCCTACCGGCTGTACCCTGATAAGCTAACCATTGTTTTCCTGGGCAGTTTCTATCCAGAGTTTAGAGAACCGATTATGACCTTTCTTAATGCGGTTAACGAGGTAGATAGGCAAGCCGAGGTAGTATTTATTGGGCGTGGCTCGATTGCACTTCAGGATATAAATATGCCACACTTAACTAAAGTAATGCATTTGGTGCGAGAAAAAGCTCTTGCCTTTGCTGCCGGGGGTGATTTTCTTTTCGTAGTCATGCCTCCATATGCCGAGTGGATACCTTCAAAAATCTACGAGTATCTTCGCCTCGGCAAACCGATTCTTGCCCTTGTGCCTGAGGATGGTGACGCGGCTAGACTGGTCAGAGAAGCTGAGGCCGGGTTCATCCTATCATACGAGTTTGAGAAGATGAAAGAACAACTGAGAAACATCTTTCGCCAGTGGAAGCAAGGAGAATTTCGCAATTTTCATCCGAAATGGGAGTATGTATCCCAGTTTGAACGAAGGAACCTGGCTGATAGAATAGTTGCTATATTCAATCAGGTAGTGGCCTGACGATGAAGGTTTGGCAGAGATAGTTAGATGAAAAAAGTAATCGTCACCGGCGGGGCGGGGTTTATCGGCTCTCATCTGGCGGAGGAGCTGGTAGGGCGGGGCTACCAGGTCGTTATCCTCGATGACCTGTCCACCGGGAAGATAGAAAACATACAGGAACTGCTGAAGAAAGACAACGTCCGGTTTGTCCGCGGGAGTATTACAAATCTACCCCTGCTAAAAAAGGCATTGCAAGACGCTCACTTTGTTTTTCATCTGGCGGCTCTCTCAAGTGTGCCCCGAAGTATTGATAACCCTCAAGCCTCCCACGAAGTGAATGTGAACGGAACACTAAATGTGCTCCTAGCTGCCAAGGAACACCACGTTAAGAAGGTAATTTATGCCTCATCCTCATCGGTATACGGTGATACCCCTACCCTCCCCAAAAAGGAGGATATGATACCCCACCCCTTATCCCCTTATGCCGTTACCAAACTCGCTGGAGAATATTACTGTCAGGTTTTTGGTGGAGTTTACCAATTACCTGTCGTTTGCCTAAGATATTTCAATGTTTATGGACCGAGGCAGGACCCAGCCTCTCAATATGCGGCGGTTATACCCAGGTTTATAAAATGGGCTTTAGCCGGCAATTCTCCAGTTATTTTTGGCGATGGCGAACAGACCAGAGACTTCACCTACGTTAAAGACACTGTGGAAGCGACTATCTTAGCCGCAGAGAGCGAGGCTTGTGGCGTATTTAATATCGCTCGCGGGGAGAGTGTTACTATAAACCAGCTAGCCAAGCTTATCATAGAGCTTATCGGTTGTGACATTAAGCCCGTTCACCAGGAGCCGAGAGCCGGGGACATAAGACATAGCCTGGCTGATATCTCTAAAGCTAAAGCTTTTGGGTATGAGCCAAAGTATGGGCTAGAAGCCGGGTTAGCTGAAACGATAGGATGGTTCAATGAAAAACAAGTTAAGATTAAATAAAGCCACGGTATGCGTCGTCGGGGTGGGGTATGTGGGACAGCCTCTAGCTGAAGCGTTCTCCAAAAGCCTTAAAGTGATTGGATTTGATATAGATGCCGCCAGAGTGAAGAGGCTGAACCGTCGGAACGCCAATCAAAACCTCACCTTTACTACTAATCCCAAGGAAATAAACCAGGCTGATTTTGTTATCATCTGCGTCCCGACTCCGGTGACCAGGTCAAAAGAACCCGATTTATCCCCGGTAAAGACGGCCGCCACCACGGTCAGCCAGAATATGAAGAAAAATAGCGTCATAATTCTGGAGTCCACGGTTTACCCCGGAGTTACTGAGGAGATAGTCAAGCCAATCCTTGAGGAATCTGGGCTCAGGTGTGGCCGGGACTTCAAAATCGCCTACTGTCCCGAAAGGATAAACCCGGGAGATGAGCAACACACACTTGACAAAATAACCAAAGTGGTTGCCGGCATGGATGAAGAGACCACTGAGCTTGTGGCTGAGCTTTATCGGAAGGTTACCCCTCATATTTTCAAAGCCAAGGATATAAAGACGGCGGAGACGGCTAAAGTCATTGAAAACATTCAACGGGATTTAAATATCGCCCTGGTAAATGAGCTATCATTTATCTTTGACAGGCTAGGCCTGGATACCAAAGATGTTCTTGATACCGCTGCCACCAAGTGGAACTTTCACAGGTATTCCCCCGGCTTGGTTGGCGGGCACTGCATTCCTGTAGACCCTTACTACCTTGTCTACAAGGCTAAGGAGCTTGGCTACCATCCTCAGGTAATCCTGGCTGGCAGAGCCATAAACGATGCTATGCCCAAACATATAGCTCTAATGACCATTAAAGCCTTGAATAACGTGGATAAGGTAATAAAAGACTCAAAGGTTCTCATCATGGGTCTGACCTATAAAGAGAATGTCGCTGATACCAGGGAGACCCCGGTAAAGGAGATTATCAAGGAGCTTCAGGAATACGGAATTGAGATTTATGGCTATGACCCCCTACTAAAAAATGATATTGAAGACAAACTGGGTATCAAGGTCATCCCCAGCTTTACCCGGGTCCCTAAGGTTGATGCTGTAATTATGACGGTGGCTCATCGCGCTTTTCAGAAAATAACCCTGGGTAAACTAAAAGGCATTATGAATGACCGGCCGATACTGATTGATGTTCGTGGCTTCTTCAATAGAAAGCAGGCGGTAGAAGCAGGATTCTATTACCGGACTCTATGAGCCGATGAAGATATGTTATATTGCCTCTACTGGCGTACACACCAATCGCTGGATGAAATATTTTGCCGATAATGGTCACGAAGTGCACCTGATAACCTCGACTGACGGCAATGGTGATATTGGCAGTGTCAGGGTGCATCGGTTGAAAAGAATCGGGCCAAAGTGGCGGGCCAGCAACTATCTGATAAATGCCATACCGCTGGTTATCCAGTTCAACTGGCTAGTCGGCAGGATACGCCCGGACATCATTCATGTCCATCAGATTATGGACACGTCCTTGCTGGGTGCGCTCAGCGGTTTCCACCCCTTTGTCGCCACTCCCTGGGGCTCTGATGTTCTGATTTTGCCCCAAAAATCAAGAATGCAAAGATGGATGGTAAAGTATGTCCTGAAAAGGGCTGACCTGATAACCTGTGATGCCGAGCACATCAAGGAGCCATTGGTAAAGCTGGGGGCAGACCCACAGAAGATCAGGGTTATCTATTTTGGGACTGATACCCGCAGGTTTACCCCGGAGCAGAAAGACGAAAGGCTCCGGCAGGAGCTCGGGCTTGGCGATTCACCAGTGATAATCAGTCTAAGACGCCTTGAGCCAATATATGATATAGAGTCATTGATTAGGGCGGTACCCCTGGTTCTGAGAGAGTTTCCCAGAGCAAAATTTTTGGTCCTTGAGAAGGGTTCTCAGGAAGAGCTACTAAAACAGTTAGCTCAGTCCCTCGGTGTTGCTGAAAGTGTCATATTTGTCGGTCGAGTTCCGGCGGATGAACTTCCCCGCTATGTAGCCTCAGCAGATATTTATGTCTCCACCTCACTTTCCGATGCCGGGCTTGCTGCCAGCACCGCCGAAGCCATGGCTTCAGGACTGCCAGTAATAATCACCGATTTCGGAGACAACAGAAAGTGGGTTGAGGATGGAGTAAATGGGTTCATCGTACCACTGAAAGCTCCTGAGGCTTTGGCCTCAAAGATTATTTACCTGCTGAAAGACGGGGAGACCCGGCAGAGGTTCGGCAGAATAAGCCGGGAAATAATCTTAGAGAGAAACGACTGGGAAAAGGAAATGGGGAAGATGGGCAAGTTATATAAAGAGCTGGTTGAGAAGCATAAAAAGAGGTAAATAAACATGAGCTACGAGGCCGAGATGCCAGGAATGAAGGTAACCAGGGAGCAGTTGCAAATTATCTGCTGTCGCTACTATTTTGTCTCTCAGTTTGTCTCAGGTAAGCAAGTGTTAGAAGTTGGCTGTGGTCCCGGACTGGGTCTGGGTTACTTGTCCAGAAAGGCAGAAAGGGTCATTGGTGGAGATTATGCTGAGGATAACCTGAGGTTAGCCCGGCAGCATTACGAGGAGAGGGCGGAGCTTGTCCGCCTGGATGCTCATCATCTGCCATTCAGGGATAATTGCTTTGATGTAGTGGTTGCTATGGCTACCATCATCTATCTACAAGTGGGCAAGTTCTTCGACGAATGCCACCGTATCCTTAAAAAGGGCGGCAGATTAATTTTTTGTACACCTAACAAAGACCAACCTCACTTCCAACCAAGCCGACTCAGCAGGAATTATTTTTCGGTCCCTGAGTTATTGACGTTGGTAAGTAAACATTTTGATGTCAGATTTTTTGGTGCTTTCCCAATACACAGAGCGTCACAAGCAACAGGGCTACGTAACGCCGTGATAGCAAGGGCAGGGAAGGCTATTGCTTTAATACCCAAAGGGGCAAAAATTAAGGAGTTCCTGAGTTGTTCCCTTCTCGGCACTTCAGTACTAAAGGAAGAAATTGAAGATGGAATGGCAGAAACCATTCAACCGGAACCAATACCTGATGACTCACCCAATTTTCAGTACAGAGTAATATATGCTGTAGCTGATGCACGATAAACGCATTTAGCTATTCCGAAATAGAATAGTTAGGTTAGGGAGGTGGGAAAATGACAGCAAGGTCATCCTTGCTTTCCGCTTTTGATAAGACTTCTAGAGTTTTCATAAAAGTAGGCGCAAATCGGATTCCAGGTGTCAAGGCGCTCTACCGCTTCTTTACCGAGCTTCTCTGGCTATGGCCGACAAAAAGCATTGTGCATATTGAAGGTAGCAAGATGTATTTAAACCCTCGGGTCAAGGGTCCGATGCGCGCTGCTTTTCGAGGTTTTATTCGGTCGCATGGGAAAGAGAAACTCACCACCTCGCTGTTTAGGCAGGCAGTTAAAGAGGGGCAGACCGTAGTTGATATCGGTGCCAACATTGGCTATTTCACCTTGCTCGCCGCCAGGCTGGTGGGCCCCACGGGAACGGTTTATGCCTTCGAGCCAGAACCACATAACTACGAAGTTCTTCTGAAAAACCTGTCTTTGAATGGGTATGACAATGTTGTCCCTGTCCAAAAAGCTGTCTTCAATGTGTCAGGGACAGTCAAGCTGTATCTCTCCCATACTGATATTGGAGCGCATACCTTGCGGGAGAAGCACGACCACTGGCAGTTTGACACCAAACAATCAGGAGATTTTGTTGAGGTTGAAGCGGTGACCCTGGACGAGTTTTTCAAGGACAAAGGGCACCCGATTGATGTCATCAAGATGGACTGCGAAGGTTCGGAGATGGCGGTAGTTTTGGGCATGGATAGAATTATTAGAAACAACCCCGGTTTGAAGATGTTTATTGAATTCTATCCCTCAGCCATTGAGGAAATGGGGTTTTCACCACGCGAGTTCGTCTCTAAATTGGTGAACGACTACGGGTTTGCGGTAACCGCCATAGATGAACTGCGCTCGCTGGAGAACCGGGTTCTTAAAATCAATGATATCGATGAACTAATGAAATTATGCCAGGAGAAGGAAAAAATCGTGAACCTGTTCCTAGAAAGACGATAGCGCTCGGAGATGCACGTCTCTGCGATTCCTGGCTTTAGGACCTAGTATGACTGACCTGCAAACTCGGTTATTGTATTTACCACTTCTTTTATTTGCTCTTCCATAAGTTCGGGGTATATCGGCAGGGAGAGGACCTGCTCCTGAGCACGCTCGCTTTCGGGAAGGTCGCCAGACCTGTACCCTAAAGATTTATACACATCCTGAAGATGAAGGGACAATGGGTAATAAATCATCGTCTGGATACCCTTTGCTTCCAGGTGCTTGCGTAATCTACCTCTATCAATCCGGGAATCCCGCAAGCGGATGGTATAATAAGTAAAAGTTGACAGGCTGTGCTTCTCCTGAGGCGGGGGCATAATTCCTTTTATCTGGCTTAATTGTTGCGTATAGAGTGAGGCTTTCTGCTGACGGAGCCTGACCCAATCATCAAGGTATCTTAGTTTGACTCTCAAGACCGCCGCTTGCAGGGCATCAAGGCGACTGTTAAACCCGGGTAGCAGGTGATAGTAGCTGACCTTAGAGCCATGTCGGCGGAGCATCTCTACTTTCTCAGCAATTTCAGGGCTATCGGTTACTACCATTCCCCCATCTCCATAAGCACCGAGACTCTTACTCGGGAAAAAGCTGAGACAACCGGCATTCCCAAAAGAGCCGACTTTTTTGCCTTTATACTCTGCCCCGACGGCTTGAGCACAGTCTTCTATGAGTCTGAGGTTGTGTTTTCTGGCTAACGCCAAGACAGCCTCCATATCCGCTGGCTGACCGTACAGGTGAACTGGCAGAAGGGCTTTTGTCTTCCTGTTGATTCTTGGTTCAATCATCTTGGGGTCAATGTTGTAGGTTCTTGGGTCTATGTCAACAAAGACAGGGGTAGCACCGCAATGCGTTATCGCTTCAGCGGTAGCAATGAAGGTGAAGGGAGTGGTAATTACCTCGTCACCCGGTCCAATTCCACAGGCGAGCAGAGCCAGGTGCAAAGCATCCGTGCCTGAGGCAACCCCTACGGCATATTTTACCCCCAAGTAGGCAGCCATTTCTTCTTCAAAAGCCCTCACCTCAGAGCCAAGGATGAATTGTCCGCTATCAAGAACCCTTTGAATGGCTTCATTAACCTCTTCTTTTATTGAGTCATATTGTGCCTTTAGGTCAACCAGTGGCGTGTTCATTTTCTCCTACTTAATAGTGACGGTTTTCTTGCCCTTTCTCTGAAAAGTCTTGCCACAACGGGCACACTCTGCTTCTTTGCCTTCACCGAATTCAAGCCTCTCTCCACACTCACAGACCCAGCCCTGGAGTTGGGCTGGATTGCCATACACTAGGGCATAATCGGGGACATCTCGGGTAACTACGGCTCCGGCACCAACAAAGGCATACCGACCAATAGTGTTACCACAGATGATGGTAGCGTTGGCACCAATAGTAGCACCTTTCCTGACCAGAGTAGGCTTGAACTCATTCTTCCGTGAAATATGACTCCGGGGGTTTATGACATTGGTGAAGACACAGGACGGACCACAGAAAACGTCATCTTCAAGCGTTACCCCCTCAAAGACTGAGACATTATTTTCTAACTTTGCGTTATTACCGATTTTCACTCCTCTCCCGATAAAAACATTCTGCCCAACGACACAGTTTTTGCCTAGGGTTACACCGGGCATGAGGTGGGAAAAGTGCCATATCTTTGTCCCCTCACCAATTTCATAGGGCTCTTCCACGATGCTGGTTTCATGAATGAAGAAATCCCTCTGTTCTTGGACCAGGGCAATAATCTTACCCTTTGCCTCGAGCGACTGCTGACAGCAGGATAGAATTTCTAGTACCTGAAGTCCTTTATACCCATCTACCTTGGGCTTTTGCCGGTTCTCAACGGAGTGAAGAAAGTCCTGGCATTCTATCTTCAACGGCTCTTCAAGAGAGACATCAACCACTTCCGCTTCTCTGGGGGCAGGCACCGGCTTCTGCTCAATCCACTCTATTTGGTGTCTAAATAGTAAGAGCTTCTCTTGCGGATTGGTATCGTTGAACTCGGCCATGGCTTTGTTACCGACCACAATCAGTCTTTGTTCCTTAAAGGGATGAAGCCAGCTAACAAAGATATGCGCTCTCACCCCGTGGCTAAAAGCGAGGGTGGTCAGGGTAGTATCAGCAATATCCTGATGGAGGTAATAACCGCCGTGGGCGGAAACCTCCCGGGGCATCTCACCACCAAGAAACAGCAGAATAACCGAGATATCGTGCGGGGCAAAACTCCAGAGGATATTCTCTTCAGTACGGAATTTGCCCAGGTTCAGCCGGTTAGAGTAGATATACTGGACTTTGCCCAGCTCACCCTTATCTATCAATTCCTTCAGTCTTACTACAGCCGGATGGTACTCGAGGACGTGCCCTACCATCAGTATGCATTGCTTTGCCTCAGCCAGTTCGACCAGTTCTTTCCCTTCTTCCACTCTTAGCGCCAGCGGCTTTTCGACAAACACGTCCTTGCCTGCAAGCAATGCTTCCTTAGCCATGGAATAGTGGAGTGCTGCCGGGGTCGAGACAACTACACCTCTTATGGAACCGTCCTTCAGTACCCTGCGGAACTCTGTCTCGGTACTTAACCAGGGATAGGATGACCTCAGTCTCTCCAGTACTCCAGGGTCAGCATCACAAACAGTATGCAAAGCGCCAAGCTCGGCAAAGTTACGCACCAGGTTCTTCCCCCAGTACCCACAGCCGATAACCGCTATACTCTTACTCATATGAGGAAATACCCTGCTTACTCTCTTTTTAGCAACTATCTTACTGGCTTGAAGTGTGCTTGTCAAAACCGACCGAATGAATTTGAGGTGGATTATTTGTGGCCAAGTGGTCAAGAATATCGGCGAACTTCCGAGCCATTTCCCGGTGGCTGTATTTATTAATCTCCGATTCTTTCCCCCGGTAGGTTACCTCACCTTTCAACTTATATTCCCGGTACAACTCTTTGAGGGCAATCTTTACATCTTCAACAGTTGGAGCGTGTACTCCAGCTCCGGTTTCCTTTAACAGTTGGTCGACGACGTCCCCTTTTGTCCCTCCGGTAGCTAATATAGGTCTCCTCGCCCCGAGATATTCAAAAATCTTCCCGGTATAGACCCCCTTTTCCTGCGGGTCATCCCAGTCCAAAAGAAGCAGTACCTGTGACTCCCTTTCCTTTTGCAGCGCAACCTGATGGGGTACTATACCATTCTGTTTTACGATGCCTGACAAGGCATATCGTCCGATTTCCTGGTGTAGCCATCCCTCTTCGGGACCATAAAAATTGACTTCAATCTCTTCCGGATTCAGAGTCCTATTGAGGGTAAGCTCTCGTAGAGCCGCGAAAAGTCTTGTTGGGTCTTGTCTCCTGGAATAAAGCAGACCGGCATAGGTAATGGTGAACTTGGCCGTCAGCTTAGCCGGCGGAACATTCACCTCAGCCGGGTCGAAGCCATGGGTAATTGCGTAAACCGGTTTTCCTTTGTGTAAGGCGCGTAGTTTCTCGGCCAAGGGTTCAGAGACAGTCACCAGCGCATCAGCGCTCGATAGTGTTTTTAGTTCCAGTCTCCTGTCAAGCAACCTTCTCAAGGCCCCGTAGGCATAGTTAGCATTCTGCAACCATAGGTCGCGAAAATCAGCCAGCCACGGAGTCTTGTATTTCGCCTTCAGTTCTCTGGCAACAATGTGGCTGGTTACCGGGGGAGAACTAGAGACAATAGCATCTATATTTTCCTCTTGCAAAAGCTTGTTGCCTGCCTGGAGAGCGAATGGCTTCCAGTTTTTGTCAGGGCAGGGGTAGTTCACAACCTCTCCTCCCAGGCTAAAGAAAAAATCAAGCGGGGACTTCTTAGAAACTATGCCCAGGCGGTGATAGAATTGCCGTCTTGCATCTTCTGCCGGGTTAACTCTAAGTAAACGTCCTAACAATCCCAAGGCATCTCGGTAAGGCGTCTCCACTATTCTTGCCGGCAAATCTTTGTATTGACTGGTGGCCCCAGTCAAAATAGTCGACTCCCAGCCAAATTCAGCAAGATGGTTGACTAAACCGGCGATGCGGGGTGATGCCCGAGGCAAGTGCACTATAATCAAAACCCGCTTCATCCAAAGACCTCTCAAACCCTGCTATTAATTCGGTCTCTACTGTACAAATTACGAGACAACTACTTCAATAACAGCACCTAGTTCTTTCCAGGGTTTTTCGGGCCAGACATCCTCTGGAATTCTAGTAACCCTTATTTGCTCTTCTGGAACGAATTGCTTTAGTAAAGCCGTATAGCTTCTTATCCACTGGCCACCATAGTATGTGAGGATTCCAAGTTTGAGTAGGTCTTTCTCATTAAGCTCAAAGGAGTGTGGCTCCATTAGAATTAATGCTCGTCGAGTAATACGAAGCATCTCACTTATAACTTTCTTGATTTTGTTTGGGCTAATATGCGTGAGAACGGCATCAGTAAATACAACGTCAAAAGCCTTGTCTTGAAATTTTCCTA
Organism: Dehalococcoidales bacterium; assembly: GCA_034432095.1. Taxonomy (GTDB): domain Bacteria; phylum Chloroflexota; class Dehalococcoidia; order Dehalococcoidales; family UBA2162; genus DAOUCV01. The sequence goes on along the minus strand of DAOUCV010000088.1, from coordinate 18,030 downwards.
GCTCGTCTGCTTTGCTAACAAACAGCCTAACATTCGCAATCCCTTCCTGTGCAAACTGTGCCTTACCATACTCTATAGCTTCTCTGTTAATATCGATGCCTACAATCTGTGCTTTAGGGAATTTCTTTGCTAGTACATACAGATTTGGTCCGCTGGCACACCCCACTTCAAGAATACTGTCAATAGGCGAAAAGGCAGCTATCCTTTCTACTAGAAAGCCTCTGCTAGAGAGACTCCGACTACCCCAGTAGCTCTTAGCAAATGAGCTTCTAGCTGCCCACCATTTCTCTGCTACTCTCATCCCGATTAAAGACCCAGCAAAAGAGTAAACCCTAGCTATGAAATAGTAGAAAGCGGGCCAGTGCATGAAGAGATGCGCTAGTCGTTGTTTCATTCTGCCACCCTCGTAAGAAACCCCTATCGCTTATAGAAATTGCGAATAGACTCTATTACAAACTCCACTTTATCCTCGCCTAGCTCCGGGAAAAGGGGCAGGGAGAGCACCTCTTGTGATATTTTCTCGGTTTCGGGAAGGCTGAAATGCCTCAGCCCTAATGCCGGGTGATGGTGCATCGATTTGGGCCAGGAAATCAGAATCTCAATGCCTGATTCCCTTAGATAGTTAACCAGCTCATCTCGTTTTTCAGCCCTTATTACATAGTTGGTAAAGACGTCAAAATAACGGCCTTCCTGTGGTGGCGGAGGCGTCTTTACCTGAGATAGACCGGATAAGCCTCGCTCATAGAGGTTAGCCAGCTTGCGCCTCCTTTTAATCCAATCAGGCAGGTGTTTGAGTTTTACATCGAGAATAGCGGCTTGCAGGTTGTCTAAGCGGCTGTTAAAACCATAGCCGAGAATGTCCCCGGTCTCCCTATCCTGCCCGTGGTCGCGGAGCAAGCGAACCTTTTTGGCTACCTCCTGGTTATTGGTGACGACTATGCCGCCATCGCCAAAGCCGCCCAGAATCTTGGCCGGGTAGAAGCTAAAACAACCGGCCAGACCAAAGGAACCAGCCTTCTTGCCCTCAAAAGCCGCCCCCAGGGCTTGGGCAGCATCCTCAATTATCAGTAGGTTATACCTACGGGCAATGGTCATCAGTCTGGCCATATCACAAGGGCGGCCATTCAGATGGACAGGCATAATGGCTTTTGTTTTTGGGGTGATAGCTGGTTCCACCTGTTCCATATCCATATTGAAATCTTTGCCCACATCCACCAGTATCGGAGTGGCTCCGCAGTGCTTAATTACGGCTACGGAAGCGACAAAGGTATGAGCCACCGTGATAACTTCATCCCCGGGTCCTATGCCGGCGGCTAACAGGGACAAGTGCAGAGCGTCGGTTCCGCTGTTAACGCCCACAGCATAATCCACTCCGACATAGTCAGCAATGTGGCTTTCAAAGTCTCTTAACTGCTGGCGCAGAATAAAATCTCCACCATTTAGCACTGCCTTGATGGCAGCGTCAATTTCCTTCCGGATACGACGGTAATGTGTGGGGTAATCAACGAAGGGGACTCGATACTTCATATCTTTTCACTCTGCCAGTTCCTTCACTGCCGAGATTATATCTCTGGCTTTAGGATAATATACTTCCTCCAGAGCCGAGCTGGCTGGAGCGGGAGAATCGGGCAAGGAAACACGCGTAATCGGCGTTTTCAGGTACTCAAAGGCTTTTTCAACAACCAGAGCCGCAAGCTCAGCTCCTACACCACAAGTTCTCCAGCCAGCATCAGCGATAACGAGTTTGCCCGTCTTTTTTACCGATTCCACCAGGAGAGCTTCATCAAGAGGTTTGAGGGAACGGAGGTCGATTACCTCTACATCTATTCCATCTTTCTCCAAATCCACCGCCGCCTTGATCGCTTCTGTTACCATATATGAAGTTGCCACTATCGTGGCATCTTTTCCTTCTCTTCTTACTACTCCCTTCCCAATTGGGACCGAGTACAGTTCTTCAGGTACCTCACCTGCATGCTGGTACAGCCAGCGGTCATCAATATAGACTACCGGGTTATCATCGGCGATGCTGGCAGTGAGGAGCCCTTTAGCATCATACGGCGTGCTGGGCATTACTACCTTTAGTCCCGGAATGTGAGTAAAGATTGCCTGTAAAGCCTGGGAGTGCTGAGCAGCTTGCTCTCCTCCCCGATTAATAATTGCCCAGATGGTCAGGGGCACGCTTAATTGCCCGCCGAGCATATAGTGCCAGTTAGCGGCGTGGTTGGCTATCTGGTCCAACGCATAATACATAAAGTCCATTCTGGGGTGCACTAAGATTGGGCGCATTCCAGCTAAGGCTGCCCCTACAGCGACGCCAGTAATACCATTTTCCGATACCGGGGTATCAATTATGCGTTTCGGACCGAAGCGGTCAATAAGCCCGACGGTAGTCGTACCCACATACCAGGGGCTGGTGACCCCCTGCCCAATGAGAAACACACGCTCATCACTTTCTATCAACTGGTGCAGGGTTTCATTGATTGCCTGGGCGTAAGATATCCGGCGCATTTTCTACCTTGTCAAACCTTAAATACATAATCTAAAAGACTATTTTTGTCAGGGTAGGGGCTTTCTCTGGCAAAACGGATAGCCTCTTCTATCTCTTTATCGATTTCATTATATATTCGGATTTTTTCTGGCTCGGATAGAATCCTGTGCTTTAACAGGAACTCCTCCAGTAGCTTGACCGGGCATCTATCCATCCAGTAGTCCAGCTCTTTTTTAGACCTAAGCCCCTTGTCTAAATCATCGCTTGGACCGACGTGTCCTCGCCATCTGTAGGTCAGACACTCGATTAACGTGGGGCCCTGCCCACAGCGGGCATCTGCAATTGCCTTCTTAGCAGCCCCAAAAACTTCAAATACGTTGTTCCCGTCAATTCTGATGCCGGGCATGGCAAAGGTCTTGGCCTTCTGGTAAATATTGGTGTCGGCAAGGCAGGCGGAAATTGGCATATGAGTAGAGTAGAGGTTGTTTTCGCAGATAAACACGACCGGTAGTTTCTTGAGTGAGGCGAAGTTAAGGGATTCATAAAACACGCCTTCATGAGTAGCACCATCACCAAAGAAGGCAACCGAGACGCTGTCCCGTCCTCTTAGGGACATGGCTAAAGCAACTCCTACCGCTAAAGGGATGGTCCCGCCAACAATAGCTGAACTACCGAGCAGCCCCACTTCGGGTGATGTCAGATGCATAGAACCACCCCTGCCCCGGGAACATCCCCTCGCTTTCCCGTACAGCTCAGCTACCAGAGCCTTTATGTCACCGCCCTTGGCAATATAGTGCCCGTGGCTACGGTGGGTACTGAAAACGTAATCGTCCTTCCTTAGGTTGGCACAGACACCAGCCGCTACCGCCTCCTGCCCGATGTAGAGGTGAACGGGACACACTATCTCCGGCTTAGGCTGGAGGCATTCAGCTATTTTCTCCTCGCACCTGCGGATTCGTAGCATCGTGACATACAATGCCTGCAGGGTAGGCGTGGGAATATCTATTGCTGCTTCTGGAGTAACTGGATTTGGTTGCTGTGTCATTCTATCTTGATTCTTTCCTCGAAACCATAGTTCCTGTACCATTGCACGAATTCTTGGAGCCCGGTCTCCAAATCGTATTTAGGCACCCATCCCAGGAGCTCTTTAGCCCTGGTGGCGTCGGCGATAAGCCGCTTAACCTCTCCAATTCTTGGTTCAACATGCACTGGTTTAATCTCGCCTTTTTTACCGCACAGGTTGATGAGCCTATTGGCCAGGTCGATGATTGACTCTTCCCGCCCGCTACCAAAATTAACTGGTTCATTTATCGGCTCTTTGTGGTTCAGGAGTAAGTCATAGGCCCTAACAGCGTCCTCGACATAGGTATAGTCCCTGGTTTGTTGACCATCGCCGTAGATAATAGGAGGCGTATTGCTCAGGATTCTTCTAATAAATATAGATATCACTCCTCCGTAGCCGATGTCCCTTTGTCGTGGGCCGAAGATATTGAAAAGCCTGACTATGGAGATATTCAGTCCATAGGTCTGAATATAGGCATAGCACATTCTGTCAGCCGCTATCTTACTTGCCCCGTAGGGGTGAGGGGCATTCAATGGGTGTTTTTCATCTATAGGCACATACTGGGCTGAGCCATATACCTCGCTTGTTGAAGCGTAGATAACCTTCTTGGCGTCATACATCTTGGCTGCTTCCAGGATATTCTGTGTCCCCATAACATTCACCTCATAAGTAAGGCGAGGCTCGATGTAAGACCTATCCACATGGACCTGGGCAGCTAGGTGAAAGACGACATCGACATCAGGCATAATCTTTTCTAGCAGGGCAAAGTCTCTGACATCACCTTTTATCAATTTGAAGTTCCGGTAGTCCAACAGGTGCCTGACATTGGTCAGGTTTCCGCTCATGAAATTATCCAGGCACAGCACCGTATGCCCTTCGCTGGTATATTTGTCACACAGGTGACTGCCAATAAATCCAGCCCCGCCAGTTATTAATATCTTCATTTCTCGCACCTCACATTACTGAATTCTTTCAGGTATTTTGGTAATCCCTCGTCAATGGGGCGGGGTGAATAATCTAGAATTTTTTGTGCCTTCGTGATATCCAGGAAAAATCTGAAAGGGCGCTCACTGCTCTTGCCGGTCAGAGTCACTTCCGATTTGGAATTGGTCAAATTAATGATAATTTTAGCCAGCTCCCTTATACTCGTTTCTTGCCCGCTACCAATATTATAGACCCCTGGTCTGTTCTTCTCCCAGGCGAGGACGGTACCTTGGACCACGTCATCTATATATACAAAATCACTGGTTTGATTACCATCACCGTGTATGGTAATTGGCCGGTTGTTCAGTGCCTGGTTAATGAATGTAGGTATCGCATTGGATTCCCGTTCACCACGCCCGTAGGCTCCAGAATACCGGAGAATAATTATGTTCATTGCCTTGGAGTATAGATGACAGCAAAGCTCACCCGTTAGCTTAGCGACACTGTAGGTTGTAGAGGGTTGCACCGGATGGCTCTCATCCACTGGCAGATACCGGGGCGGTTCAGCATATACACTCATGGTAGACGAGTATATAAACATATCAACGGCATTCAGGTACGCCGCGTTTAGTAGATTGAGTGTTCCCCGGGCATTAGTGTCAAAGTATAATAAGGCATTGTCAAGGTTGCTGCCATTGGGCAGAAGGGCTGCCAGATGGAACACCGTCTTTATCCGGTTATTCTTTATTATGCTGCGCATCATATCTTCGTCCCGGATGTCACCCCGCTCAAGGTGAAATCCTCTATGGTGCAATAGCGGTATTATGTTATCCGTTCTCCCGGAGAGGGATAACCCTACTACCTGATGTCCCCGCTGAACCAGTACCCGGCATAAATGAGAACCTATGAAACCAGTAGCACCAGTAACAAGAATGCTCATATTGGTTTGCCTAATTTACCCTTCGTTCAGTAATGCAGTCAATATAGAGGTGTTCGTATTTCTCCACCACCTTATCTATGGATAGGTTTGCCTTGATATATTCTTTTGCTCTTTGTGTTTTGCTCTTGGCTTGACCCGGATGGTCCAGGACGTATTGCATTGTATCGCATAGCTCTTTTTTGTTACCGTATTCTACCAGGTATCCGGCGTCAATTTTCGTCACATTCTCGCTAGCACTGGTATACTTGCTGACGATAATAGGTGTATTACATAGTATGGCTTCAAAAGGCACCCCCGTGCCTTGCTCGTAGATGGAGGTCTGCACCAGCACATCGGCATCAACCAGTGCCGATAGTTTATCTACCCCGCCCAGAAATCCGGTGAATAAGACCTTATCTGCCAGATTTAGCCTGCCGATTAGCCTGTCCAGGGTGGGCTTATAGCCGTCATCATTGCCGACTATTACCAAAATAGTGTCGGTTCTAGACTTGGTCAGTTCGTAGAATGATTCCACCAGAAAGTCAAGCCCCTTTATCCAGTGTATTCTACCGAGAAACAAAACTATATGCTTTTCCTTGATATGGTATTTCTCCCGGAATAACCCCCGTGGCGGTAGCCGGGAGAACTCCTCAATGGCAAAAGGAGGAGTAATCAGGACAATTTTATCCGCATCTACCCCGAACATTTTATATTCATTGACTCCCGTTTCAGTCTCAGCAACGACTCTACCGGCGTCTTTCAGAATCCGGTAGCCAAAGATAACATCGAACAGCCACTTAAGTCCTGCTTTCCCCGTTCTTGGGGTGGAACCATGGGCATCTACTATATATGGGATGCCATATTTCCTGGCATAGTACCATATTACTATATTTTGAAAACTTCTGAACTGATGGATGTGGACAATGTCAAAATCTTTGAGCTTTCTCTTTGTTCGTGTGGCCAGGCCCGGTGTCAAATGAATCTGTGATAGGTTGAACCAGCTGTGGAAAGGGCAAACTTCTACACCCGGTAGAGAATCTATATATTCTTGGTCCAGTTCAAAATCACTGGTATATATCGTCACCTCATGCCCTCTCTGGGATAGAGCCCTCGAGAGCTTATACACCACGTCTGTAGTCCCGCCACCGTGTGGCAAAGAGAAAATGTGGAACACCTGTAAAATCTTCATCTCAAGCCCCGTGCCAGTAAGAGCGGATAATTCCCCCGGCTTTCCTGGCTAATTCTTTCACATCATTTCGGCTCCGAATTGAGAGAAGCACCTCGGCTACTCCTTTGACGAAACCCGGGGTGAGGAGATAATATTTGCCAAACTTCTCCAGAGTAAACTCCCGGAACGCCTTATTCTCAAAAGCAACCAGGTCATCGTCGGTACAATCCTGAGTCAAGTTGGCATTGACATAAAAGCCCCACTCTTTGAGTGATGTCATATCCCGTTGTATTAATCCTTGCTCTTGGGCAGCTTTATATAGCTCGGTGCCAGGCAGCGGAGTTACTATTGAAAACCCGTAAAAATCCAGGTCTAATTCCCTGGCGAAAGCGATGGTCTGGCAAATAGTCTCCTTGGTTTCACCCAGCATCCCAATCATAAAATAACCGGCAACGTGAAATCCAACCTCTCTCGTCCACTTAACTACGTTTCTCGTCTGCTCAAGGGTCTGGTTCTTTTTCATTGAGTCCAGCACCTGCTGGTTCCCTGATTCTATGCCATAGGCAATTCCCCGGCATCCAGCATCATACATTGCTTTCAGCAGTTCCCTGCTCATAAGGTTCACCCGCCCATTACAATACCAGACTACATCCAGGGCCTTCTTCTTTAGCAAATCGCAAAATTCAAAAATCCTTCTTCGGTCAAGAACAAAGGTATCATCGTTAAAGAAGAAACCATTGATACCATATCTCCTGCCCAGTAGCTCCATTTCTTCGATAATATTTGCTGGGCTTCGTGCCCTCCATTTATACCCCCACATGTCCTTAAAGCAAAAGGTACAACTGTAAGGGCATCCCCGGCTGGTAATCAGGTTAGTGCTCTTAATTTTGCCGAACCCTTCAATCTTAAGGCCAAAACGCGCAAAGTGGTTTGTGGCATATCGCTTCATATCTAAGAGGTGTCTTGCTGGAAATGGGATAGTGTCTAGATTGACTATGGGCTTCGCCGCCTCGGTAACAACAATCTGGTCACCATCCCGATACGCAATTCCATTGATCTTGGAGAAACTATCACCGTGTTCTATCGCCGAGACAAGCTGAACTACTGTTCTTTCACCCTCACCAATGACAACGAAATCAGCCGTTGATGCCTGGAGTAGCTCCCGAGGAAGGGTTGTTGCCAGAGGACCTCCCAAAATTACTCTTGAACTCCCGTTACCCTGTTTAACCATATCGACCAGCTTTAAAACTTGCTGGTATTCAGTTATCATGCCGGTTATACCCACGATGTCGGCATTCTCTATGCTTCTCCGGAGGTCTTTTGTACTGTCCAGATTCAGGTCAATTATCTCGACATTGTGTCCCGCTTGTTCTAACACCGCAGCGACATATGAGATGCCAAGAGGCACCCATACGTTTGGGTTCCACTCCCTAATTCTGGGGCTGACCAGGGTTATATTAAGACTCACCACCGTTTATCCTTTTGGCGACCACCATCAAGGTGGAGCCGAATTGATTCAGCAAGGGCACTTTCTCCAAGAGCTCTTCTGAAACCTTTACCAGTTTGGTAATAAATCCTAATTTGCTGCTGTTTTGAAGCCCTGTTCTTCCGAGCAGGTAGGCTAGACCGAAGCTATAGGGGAAAAGGCACCGGACCTCCCGGACAGCCCACCCCTGTTTAAGAAGTGACCTTCTCAGTCCCTCCCGGGTTATACGTCTTTCTCCCCTTGTATGAGGTGCTATTTTCTCTCCCAGAGCCGAGATTGGATTGAGCCTGTTCGGTTCCAGAAACAGGCTCATCGCTCCGTCAACGGTAACCCGCCGGCACTCAGCCAAGGCTTTGTCTATGTCCAGATGGTGCAGTATGGCAACTCCTGTGATGAAGTCAAAAGATTTCTCTCGGAAAGGCAAATTCATACAATCGCCAACGACAAAATGAGCCCTGTCAAGGGACAACCTGGTAGCTTTTTCGATTAAATACGGGGCGACATCAATCCCGACAACACTGTAGCCGTTCAAGGATAAGATTTTACTCAGCCATCCTGCCCCACAGCCAAAGTCCAGGATTCTTTTCGGTTTTACCTGGGAGATTTGACCCAAAATTAACTCAATTTCACGCTTCCGGATAACATTGGGGAATATTATCCGGTCCCAGGTCTCAATTTCACCGGTATTGGCGGAGACTTCAACCTTACTATAGAATTCAATTTCATTTTTCAGGGTCATCATACCTCCAGCTTAAAACCTGGCGCTGGCTTCTATCTTCTCGCGATTTTCTACAATCCAGTCGAGTACCCTCTTTATGCCTTCTTTCATCTTCACTCTGGGTTCATAGCCCAGAACCATCTTTGCCTTCTCGATCGAGGCTCGCCGGCGGGTGATTTTGTCCCAGTCCCTTCTGGCAACAAACTCAACCCCGTTGTGGTTACCAGTCAACTCGTTTATCAAATTGGCTATGTCAATCACCCTGGTTTCTGTCCCTGAAGCGAGGTTGAAGGCCTCACCGGCCGCTTGCGGGATAATGCCCAGGAGCAATGTGCCATCAACTATATCGTCAACAAAGGTGAAATCTCTGGTCTCTTCACCGGTGCCCGTTATGGGTAGCGGTCTTTTATGGAGAGCCCACCAGATGAAGTTGGGGATAACATTACGGTATCTTCCCGGGACCTCTCCCGGACCGTATACATTGAAGTAGCGGGCTATAGCCACCGGCAAGCCGTAATAATGGTAAAAGAAGTTACCATAGAGTTCTCCTAAAAGTTTGGTGATTTGATACGGGGTATCCAGGTGAAGGGAGACAAAATCCTCTTTAAGGGGCAGGGGCGCCTCGCTTCCGTAAACGGAACAGCCTGAGGAGGCAAAGACTACTTTCCCCACACCGGTCAGGTGGGAGTATCGCAGGATTTTCAGGGTGCCAAGCCCGTTAACCAGGAGGTCAGTCTCAGGATGGTCTATTGAGTTCTGATTAGCAAAATGAGCCGCCAGGTGGAAGACAAAATCGGGCTTTTGAGAGAATGCCCTTCTTAAAACTTCTTCATCCAGAACGCTTCCTTGAATAAAGGTCACACTTGGAGCATCGGGGATGTTCCACCTTTCCGCAGCAGAGAGGTCATCAAGGACAAGAATTTTAGCCGCCTCCGCCCTGAGTAGGGCTTTGGTGAGATTACTGCCGATGCACCCTGCCCCACCTGTGATAAGGATATTTTTGCCTTTATATTCGCTTAGGTTGTCCATCTTGTTTTTTCCTTTATCACTTCTTCCAGAATTTTCTCAAATTCGCTGGTAATGTTATCCCAGCTATTTCGTTCCACAAAGCTCCTGGCTTTTGCCCCGAGCGTTTCCCTACGGCCATTCCGTACCAGCTCAATAGCTTTTGTAACCACGTCCTCCGGTCTATCCACATAAACCACGCCGTTATCTCCGCCGAACTCCTCCACTATCCCGGGAAGTCTGGTGGCAATTACCGGTTTTCTCATCGCCATATATTCGTACATTTTTATCGGCACGATATCTTGCATAATTGGCTCCGAGGGGTAGGCCGGGAGAAGACAGAAATCAGCGGCGGCAATGAAATCGGGTATCTCACGATAAGGCTTCTTACCGGCAAGGATAACTCTACCCTGAAGGTTATATTTCCCGCTTATTTGCTGAAGCTCTTCGTAAGCATCACCTTCGCCAACGATAAGGAGCTTGAGATTATGGTCTTGGCTTGCAGCCAATTGCGAGATAACCTCCTTTAAGCCTGAGAAACGGTAGAGCCAACCCATGAAGAAGAGAACAATATCGTCCTCATCAAGACCGTATTGTTTCCTTATTTCGCGATGATGGGTATCCGGATTAAATTGCTTGGTATCAATGCCTGCTCTTAAGACCCGAGTCAGTCCGGGTGGAGCACCCAGTCCGATGACATATTCTCTAAGTTTATCATTGATTACCAGTATCCTATCCGACTGCCTCAAGGTTCTACTTTCCACCAGTTTACCAATGATGCGGAAAGCTTTGGAAGGTATAAGTCTGTCTAACACGTCTATCCAGTAGTAGAGGAATGGTATATTGTTTTTTCTGGCGGCTTTTACAGCCAGACAACTATTCAATATACCCCAGGCAACCAGGGCATCTGGCTTGAATTCATCCATCTGCCGTTCGAGCTCCCTCTTATGGGAAAATACCAGTGAAATATACTCTAGCCAGAGAATCTTGACAATGCCGGGCCGGAATACAGTGATTCTGGCACCGTCATGAATCTTAGACACATTGTGGAAGACCTGTCGCCTTGAATAGAGTTCTTTTTTACCCTGTGTCCTCCATAATAACTCATAATCAATAACTCGGATTTCGTGCCCTCTCAGTGATAACATCTCCGCCAAGTGATGTTGCTGAGCCGGGTTTCGTCTGAGCCAATCTGTCTCTTGGACGAAAAGAATCTTCATTTTACGCTGTAGACTTTCTTCATCCACTCAATAGTTCTCGGTATGCCTTCCTCTGGAGGTATTTTGGGGTCGTGGTTTAAGTCTCTCTTTGCTTTGGAGAAGTCAATACGTTTGACCTTAGTCGTAAATGGTTCTGCTTCTCTATAAATGACCTGCGAATCATCCTTACCCAGGTATTTCAAGATTAAGTCAGAGATATATTTGATGTCATGCTCCCATTCCTCTCTCCCGCCAATGTTGTAGACTTCTCCTGGCTTGAAATTCTCAACGATATTGGCGAAGGTGCGGCAGGTATCCTCAACATAGTCAAAGATACGCTTGTGCCCTAGATAGACAGTGTAGGGCTCGCCTCTCAGTGCCTTATAGATGAAGGTCGGTATTACCCCGCGGTAAGGGCTATAGTATTCATGAGGTCCATAGGCATTGACGGGACGAACCCTGACTGTTTCCGTGCCAAACATAGCCGCTGAGTTTAATACCTGAAGTTCTCCTACCCACTTAGTTATAGCATAGTCATTCATCTGTTTTATCGGCACTTTGTCCATCACATCCTCGCTCATCACCCCGTCATAATCTCCATAGACCTCAGCGCTGGAGAAGAATATCATCCGGAACTTTTTCTTCTCCTGAATTCTTAACAGGTTCTTGGTGCCGATGACATTGGTGAGCCAGAGATTCTCATAGTAATCCTCCCCGTTCCAGCGCCCGTATTCTGCAGCCAGGTGATAGACGTAGTCAAAGTCGTGTTCCTCAAAGAGTCTCTCAAGCTGCCGGTATTTAGTGACATCGCAGCGGATGTAGTTTGGCCCTTCGGAATGCCCCAGGTCACAGACCCAGACTTCGTGCTTCCTTTGTCTAAGTTCGGGGGTGAGGTTTGAACCTATAAATCCCACCCCTCCCGTAACCAGTATTTTAGCCATGTCCAGACTCCGTCACTATTTTAACGATTCTCTCCGCTGCCCTACCGTCACCGAAGGGATTTAGCCAGTTTTTGTCTCTATGGAGCATTATCCGGCAACACTCGAGGATCCTATCAGCAGAAGCACCGGCCAGGATATTGGCGCCCACTTCCAGAGTCTCGGGGCGCTCCGTATTATCCCTCAGGGTAACACAGGGAACACCAAGGATACAGGCTTCTTCCTGTACCCCACCGGAATCGGTGAGGACGAGGGCAGCATTACTCTCAAGCTGTAAAAAGTCAAAGTAGCCCAGGGGCTTGATTAGCTTCAGATTTTGCGGAGCGAGCTGAAACTGTTCCATTCGTTTCTGCGTGCGCGGATGGACGGGGTAGACTACTGTGAGTTTGAACTCAGCCGCCACTTTATCCAGGCCCTCCAGCATGGAAGCCAATCTTGTCCTGTTATCTACGTTCTCCTGACGATGAAGTGTCACCAGAATAAAATCCCTGGGATGAAGGTTCAGGGCGCTGAGGGTATTACCCTTCTCTTTAGCTATTTCTAAATTCTGATGCACGGCGTCAACAATGGTGTTGCCGGTGACAAATATTTTCTCCTCGTCAATTCCCTCCCCCAGAAGTATTTCTCGAGCCTTCGGGGTAGGCGCGTAAAGATGGTCAGATAGATGGTCAGTCAGAATTCTGTTGACTTCCTCGGGCATACTCCGGTCATAACTGCGTAGACCGGCTTCAACGTGTCCTACCTTGATACCAAGTTTGGCAGCACTCAGCGCCCCAGCCAGCACACTGTTAGTATCTCCCTCGACCATGATAGCATCCGGTCTTTCTTTAAGGAGCACTTTCTCGATACCGATCAACATCTTGCCCGTCTCCTCAGCATGGGAGCCAGAGCCAACCTCCAGATTATATTTGGCCTTGGGGAGCCTGAGTTGTTCAAAGAAAACCCGGGTAAGGTGATAAGAATAGTGCTGACCACTGTGCAGGATGAAGAAATCCGTTTTTCTTCTTTCCAGTTCCTTTATCACCGGTGCCATCTTGATAATTTCGGGCCGAGTGCCGAGCACTATGGCAATTTTCACTTATCGAACTCTCCTCCGACCCCACGACACTCGAGAATCGCTGCCGCCTAATTATATTCCCATTATATCTTAAAAAGGGTATTAAATGAAGACACATCTCAACTAGCAAAGCAGGTTTTCAACTTGCCAAAGATTGGTTACTGTGTAATACTTATCACAATGCTGCCTAGCTGTAACTGATTTAGGAGCAAGCACTCATGAGCGCGAAAAAAGCCCAGCAAGCTGGCAAGGGTAAACTTTCCCCGGAACTTTTTGCGGGCATACTAGTGGCTCTATTCTTTGCCGTTGCCCTATTCGTTCGTATTTTTTACCCCTACGCCCGAGTATTTACTCCTGAGGGGATAAGATTTACCTGTAATGATGCTTATTACCATATGCGCATCGTTGACAATCTCGCCCATAACTTTCCCCACCTTTTCAAATTTGACCCATACTTTATCTATCCTTCGGGTAAAGCGGTGGGTGGCAGCCTCTTCTTTGATTATCTCCTTGCTGGCATTATCTGGGCGATTAGCTTGGGCTCACCGACCCAGCACACTGTTGATGTAATTAGCGTCTATTTCCCGGTGGTCCTATGTGCTCTAACCGTTATTCCCGTCTACTTTATCGGTAAAGAGCTGTCCAGCCGCTGGATTGGTGTGCTCTCGGCTGGTCTTTTGTCCATCCTGGGCGGTGAATTTGTTGGTCGTTCAATACTGGGCTCCACAGACCACCACGTTGCTGAGACGTTGCTCAGTACCACAACCATCATGTTCCTGATTCTGGCTATCAGGACGGCGGGGCAGAAACAGTTAACCTTCAGCCATCTGAGGCACCTAAATTGGGCAATAGTTAGAAAGCCACTTATTTATAGTCTGCTGGCGGGTATCTTCCTGGGAATCTACATCCTCACCTGGATGGGGGCACTGCTTTTTGTATTTATCATCTCGGTATTTTTCGTCATCCAGTTCATTATTGACCACTTGAGGGGTAAATCTACGGACTATCTATGCCTGGTTGGCGCTGCCCTCTTCCTTGTTACTATAATCCTATCTTTGGCAACTTCGGTAGACATATTGTATCTAGTTATTGCCTTATTTATCCCGCTAGTGCTGAATGTGGTCTCTCGACTAATGACCGGCAAGCAGATAAGACCAGCCTACTACCCGCTAGTTTTACTCGTGCTTGGAGGAGCTGGGTTGGGCTTATTCTACCTCGTTGATGCTCCTCGGGTAAGCTCAATACTAAGCGCATTTGGTATTTTCCACCCGACAGGCGCTCAGCTCACCACCCTCGAAATGCAGCCTCTGATCAGTTCCATTTATGGCAATCCCTTGGCTGTTGCCTGGGGTAATTTCACCACCGGCTTTTTCCTCAGTTTCATCTCCCTTGGCATACTAATCTATCTCGTTATCAAACAAGGCGCTGCCGAAAAAACCCTTTTGCTAGTGTGGAGTCTGGTAATACTGGCGGCGACTCTTGGGCAACGCCGCTTTGGTTACTATTATTCAGTTAATGCAGCCCTGCTCACCGGCTACCTGTCATGGAGAGTTCTCGAGCTGGCTGGTTTCAAGGAATTGACTCCGAGAGCTGTAAAAGTGGCCAAACAAGCGGGGGGTGGAAAAGCCAGACCGAAAAGGGGTGGCTTGACCACCATTATCAACTACACCGTTATGGCGTTAGCGGTACTTGTTGTTTTCTTTGTCGTTTTCTTCTGGAATATTGGTCCAATGACCACGGTTGCTCGTCAGGCACAGTATACTCCCAGTGATGCCTGGGTTCGCTCTCTCACCTGGATGAAGGAAAATACCCCTGAGCCCTTTGGCAATCCGGACCTGTATTATGGGCTCCCCGAACAACCACCGCCTGGAGAAAACTATAAATACCCCGAGTCCGCTTACGGTGTCCTGGCTTGGTGGGACTACGGTTATTGGATTACCCGCATTGCCCGCCGCATACCAATTGCTAATCCCAGTCAGGAGCCCAAAGCCTTGACCCTGGTAGCTTCCTACTTTGTTTCCCAGGATGAAAAGTCAGCCGACGAGATAGCCAAAAAACTTGGCGCGAAATATATTATTACTGACTTCGAGACAGCCTACACCAACCCCATCACAGCCTCTGGCAAATTCTGGGCGGTTGCTACCTGGGCAGGAAGGCAACCAAGTGAATATTTTGACTTCTATCTTATACCACAGGAAAACAAAACTTGGGTATTAAGACCACTTTTCTACCCTGAATACTACCGTTCGTTAATCGCCAGACTGTATAACTTTGACGGTAAGGCGGTGGCCCCTGAGAGTGTATGGGTAATCTCCTATGAGCAAAACGTGGACAAGGACGGTAACATCTATAAGGTAATCACCAGCGCTGAACAAAAAAGCACTTACGAAGAGGCGGAAGCCTATCTCTCCAGTCAGAATTCAACCAATTATAGAATAGTCAGCCCTAACCCGATGCTCAGCCCCGTGCCCCTAGAAGCGCTGGAACACTACAAACTGATTTATGGCTCGGATAATATAACGCTGCCAGATGGCAGGCAAGTCCCCGAAATAAAAATCTTTGAATACATCGATTGAATAGGGTCGAGGAGTTAAGCTCGACCCTATCTTTTGCCTCTTAAGTAACGAAACAAGCGACTGTGCAGCGAGAAAGAAAGGAGTGGAGCGGGAGAATTTAAATTCTCCCGCTCCACTCCTTTCCATTTGACTATTTCTATTATGCCAGGTTTAATAGCCCATAGATTTCTTCAGCGCCGTGTCCATCCAGGCATAGTGAGTGTAACCCTGCTGGTTGTCATAACCCAGGGTAACTGCACCCCAGAAGTTCTGTAGCCATGGCCACCACAGCGTGTAGGTGTATGGTCCTGGCAGCCATACGCCAATGCAGTTCTCTAGAACGAACGGGGCATATCTCTCTTTCAGCAGTTTGCAGAGCGCAGCGTCGTCCTTGCCAACGTATTTCATTGCCTCTTCGTAGAGCGCCCTCGTATACGGATGTTCCCAGTAGCTGAAACAGTCAAAGCTCTCGCTGCGGACCATATGCATCTTGAAGGGGAAAGCGTTTTCCACCACACCTCCATAATTCATCTCCGGGTACGTTCTAGCCCTTGCCATGCTGCGCCTCGCTCCCAGTTCTGTCACTGAAAGCGTCATATCGACGCCAATAGCGAGGAAGTACTCTCTGATCATAGACAGGAAATCTGCCTCATCGGCTGAGCAGAGGATCTGGGTCTTGAAGCCATTGGGATAGCCAGCCTCCTTGAGAAGTTGTTTTGCCTTCTCCGGGTTATAGCTGAACACCTCCTGGACTGATGCCGGCATCTGCTCAAGCGGAGTGAACATAGCCCGGTGTCCCACATCGTTCGCATAGGGAACGCTGAACAAATCAGCTTTGCCTTTATAGTATTTATCTACTATCTCCTGTCTGTTTATGGCCATGTTGAGTGCCTTGCGCACCCTGAGGTCTTTAAAAGGTAGCTCCGGCTTGTCAATCCTGCCCCACAGGCACGTGCCTGCGGTATGGAATTCTTTGTATTTTAGGGCGGGGTTTTCCCTCAGCAAGAGCTCCGCATCGTCCAGGGAAATCGGAATGAGACCACCGCCTAGTCTATCAATCTTGCCTGTCCGGAACCCGGCCAGCCTGGTAGACGCGTCGAGGATGAACAGCTCTTTAAGGCCATCCATATAGGGCAGTTGGTTCTCCGGATGAAGAGGGTCATGCTTCCAGTAGTTGGGGTTCTTCTTGAAGGTCATGCTGGTAGCGGGCACATAATCCGTCAGCATCCATGGCCCCGTCCCGATAACGTTCCTCCAGTCTTTGAGGTCCCCATACTTGTCCACTACCTCAGGGGCGGAATAGTGCACTTGTTCACTGATCATCATGAAGGTCGAGCCTTGTGAACTAGGAACTTTAATTTCCACCGTCCACTTATCAAGCGCTTTTATAGACGTCGGAAAATCCTTGGGAGCAACGTTCATTTTCATGTAGGGACCGGTCATCTGACGCTGTATATTCCAGACCACGTCATTGGCGTTAAGTTCCCTGCCGTTTGCCGGCGGCTTGTCCCAGAAGTGAATTCCTTTACGGATATGGTAGATAATGGTATTATCATCGGGTAGCTCCCAGCTTTCAGCAATCTCGCCAGTCAACAGCGAAACGAGACCAAGGAATGGGCCTTCCATTTCACCGGTGCCTGCGGGACCTTTCGTCCAGTCCTCACCCAGAAGTTCATCATAACCGATCATCTCGTGTTTGCACTCTACAGAAATAATATAGGCCGGGTCAAAGCCCATCGGCTCTAAGTCCACGAAGGTATGTATCCCTCCATATTTGGGCACTTCTGGAGGCAGGAGCCCCGGCTTTTCCTTTTCCACCTTTTCCGCCACCGCTTTTTCTTCTGCTTTTACTACTATTGTTGCTTTCTCCTCGGCTTTTTTCTCCTCTACTTCTTTCGGAGCACAGGAAGCTATGACTAGGGATAAAGCCATCAGAAAGCTGACCACCATCCACGTAATCTTCTTCATGGTTCTTCACCTCCACAATGAATTTTTAATGACGCTTATCTTCAGTTTTCCCTTCACAGCCTCACTTTGTCACTACCTTCTTTTACCACTTTAATTGTTTTTTGCTCTGATAGCGTCGCCTCCCTGGCAGCAGACCACCCCAGTTAAACTCAAAAAGGGCTCCAGCCGCTGCCATATTAATTAGCAACCCCGATGCCCTTTATCCGAAGCATCTTTTCTCCCCAAACTTTATGCGATTTTTTTACCTTTTTCTACATGTATAGAATACTCTAGTATTATCCCTGGAATTTGTCAAGAGGAGTTAGGCTCCCCCGATCCGTGGACTTTCGAAAAAGCGGGCAATGGGGTGAAACGAGCAGGTTTTTAGCAGTTGCTTGTGTCTAATGGTCGCCGACAGGTGGGGTAGACATCCAGGTAACTATGTGGAAAAGGCGCCTTTTCTCTTAATCAGTAGTTGCGTATTGTGTTATAATCAGGGCACGTCGGCACTCGGACAAGCTAGCTTAATTGGCCGACGAACCTTCTGCAAGGAAGGCACTGTC